>NZ_JAKZEQ010000001.1:0-156043 GCF_022549155.1 Lactiplantibacillus sp. ME-2 | reverse complement strand
AACAGACTGCCATTGAAAGATTCCGGGCTTGTTCGGATTAAACTTGTAATTTGCCCTATTTTAATAAAAAATGGTAAAAACGACTGATTATGGGTTTTAAACACAACTATGCTTGTGAAGCGTGATACATTATCAATAACTAAGTGAAGGGAGTGAATCGTCATGATTGGGCATATTACGGTAATGCAACCAGATTACGACCAAGGCATCCTGACTGATTTTCATGGCCGGCATTTTAAATTTCGGCTAACCGCAGTTTGGCCGTCAAGTGCGTTGCATATTGGCGCGGAGTTTTATTTTCGACCGCAGCTAACCGCGGCCGGTTTAGTTGCGGTAGAGTTACGGTATCAGCACCATGATGGGACTTGTTTGTCAGTTCGACCGCCGACTGAGGTCAGTCAACAAGTCATGATACGAATTGGAGAGTTAGCTTTAAATACGGATGACATTCAATACTATGCATTGACGACGGATCAGGCCGAAGTTCGCAATGGTTATGCTTCATCAGCACGTCATTTGGTGATTAAGATGCGCTGTGGTCGCCAATATATTTTTTATAATTGGGATGGGGTCAATATTGATGATGTGGTCACAAAGTTAGCGACGTTACATACGGTGCAACGCCAGTTTGGGTGAAAAATATGGTTGCTAAAAATAGTAGCTAAGTTAAGTATCAGAAAAAAGATGGGTCGGTAATTATTATGAATAAAATAAGCGTCGCAGGAATTTTCGGACATTCCTACGACGCTTGTTTTGATGTTTAAGTTGGTTCGCTTTAATGACCACGATCCTTGAAAATAAATAGTTTACTGAAGAACCAATTGAGTAATACCACAATAATTTGATCAATTAATTTGACGATAAGGTCGTTTCCGTGCAGAACCGAAATACCGACAACCATAATCCCCTGGTCAATAAAGTAACTGAGTAGGCGGAATCCGAAGAATGATGTCATTTCAATTAAAACAGCGCGGAAAGTAGGTGTTTGTGAGTCAAATACCCAAATTTTATTCGTGATATAGGCGAATAGCACTGAGATGAGCCAGGCAATCGTATTGGCTATCCAGTAGGGCCAGAATTGGTTGAAAATTCCAAAAACAATAATATTAATTAGGGTGGTTAAGCCCCCAAAGATTAAATAGGAAAGGACGCTTTGATAGCGTTGCCAGAGTTGTTTGATAAGTTGTCCCACAGATGAATACCCTCACTTTAGCTGATTATTACTAGGTACCATCCTATCATAATTAAATGGCTACGTGTTGGATATTTTTAGTGCGATTCAAGTTGGTGGCGCTGATGATTAAAGGCTTGCTGGGCCGTGGCAAAGTTATGGTAACGTGCGTGGGACACGGTCAAGCGGCCCAGTGTAGTGGTTGCACGGATGTCTAGCCGATAGACATCGGGTCCGAGAGGCAATTTGCTTAACCTGATTTGATATGAAAGGGCATCGTTGATTACAATTGTATGGCTGGCGATTAGGCCTGGTCGAATACCTAAAGAAAGCATACTATTCACCCCCAAGTGGATTAACTCCAATTGTAAGGGGTAACTGTAAATATCAGATGTCGTTGTTGTAAATATTATGTAAACCCGACACTGCTAGCCGGCGAGCTGCTGTGCATAACTGGTAGTTAGTTTATATAAATGATAACGCAACCAACGCTGATAAATGGTAAAATAGAATTAACAGATGGAAAGGGTGTGACGTCAATGGTACAAGAATATTCGAATATTTTAGTTCCCCTCGATGGCTCACAACAAGCTGAGATTGCGCTTGATAAAGCAGTTGCAGTCGCTAAACGTAATGAGGCACATATCGACGTGTTAGCAGTCATTGATCCCGGTCAGTTTGGGTATAATTTAGCTGGTTTGGCGGATGGTGATATTACGTATCAATTGGTTCAGGATTCTGAAGCTTATTTAAAAGAAACGGTTGATCAAGTCAAAAAGGATGGCTTTACGGACATTGCCTTCCACATTCGAATGGGAAGTCCGAAACCAATTATTTCACAGGACTTCGTCAAGGATCATCATAATGACTTGATCATGATGGGGGCAACCGGGTTAAATGCCGTTGAACGCGTGCTGGAAGGCTCGGTTACAACGTATGTGCAGCGTAATGCGTTGACTGATGTAATCGTGGTTAAGACGGATTTGCAAAATACGCAGGTTGAAAAGTAGCGTTAGTGGGAAAACCACTTCTCGAATGGTGTGACGTTTGTATTAACCATTAAAAAATGAAGCAGGTCGTGAAGTCAATAACTTCACGACCTGCTTCATTTTTTAGATTATCAGCTTAATTTCTGATTCTTAACTTACGGTTGAACAGATAAGCGAGACCACCGATGATACCGCAACCTACCAGCATTGTGATGAATGGCATGGTTGGGTTAAAGTAACCAGTTGTCGCTTCACCGCGGCTGGGATAACCAATAATAAATTTCAAGAAGTTTTCAAGCCCCGTGTAATTATAGTTCGATTGATTGCGAGTCATAATGATGACCATTATCCAAATAATAAGCATGCCAATGATGGGAGTGCCAATGATTAAAATCGTTTTGGCCCATTTACCAAATAACGCGAGTAAGGTCCCACAAGCGATGCCGGTAAGGCCAACGCCAATGTAGAAAATCCAGTTAAAGCATAAGCTAGCTAAAATGTTTAGCCAGACCTGATTTCCCAGCGCATGGCTATACAGCGAATAGCCCGTTCTCATCAACGCGGTGTTGGTGCTCCAGTGTAAATACGGAGCATGAATACCGTAGTAATAAATGGCATTGATGATGACAAGCAAACCACTAAGCATGAGTAATGCGAATACTCGAGCTTGAAAGTAGGTTTGTCGGGAAATCCCGCTTTGAATAAAAAGCTTAAAGTAGTCATAAGTGAGTGCCCCAGTGATGAAGATTATCATGAAAAATAGGGCGCTAAGACTGAGATTGGCGAAGTTGCTCAGTGGCGAGTATTGACTAATATTGTCACTGATGAATGCGAAGAACAGTGGTAATATGCCGAAGGCCACCGCACAAGCGAGTACCGACCACCCCGTCATTTTCAATTGTTCCGTTAATAAATAACGGGTGGTGTTGCGAACCTTAATTGACATGAGCGGCGGCCTCCTCCTTGGTATTAGTCAGGTTAACAAATAGTTTTTGTAGGTCCAGATGCTCGACCGTGACCGTATCAGGAATTGGTCGGTCGTTATCTAATGGCCCGTAAACGTAGTGGGCCGTGATTCCGCCAAGATGATCCTTGCCGATAATATTTAAACCATCCGTATAAGTGCTGACATCAGTTTGTGGGCCAGTTACCGCGTAAGATTGTCCTAGGATGTCGGTGACATCACCATCAACAATAATATGATGATGGTCCAGCACAAAGACATGTTCAATCAAGTTCGTAATTTCTTCAATGAGATGAGTCGAAATCACGAATGTGCGGGGATGGTCACTATAGGTTTCAATCAGTTCTTGATAGAAAATTTCGCGGTGATTAGCATCCAGGCCGAGGACTGGTTCATCTAAAAAGATGTATTCAGCCGGCACACATAACGCAATAATCAGTTTAAAAATTGTTCGGTAACCCGTCGATAACTTGCCAAATCGCGCGTTTAAATCGAGGCCAAAGGTTTGTGCTAGTTTTTTAGCATAAGTGTCATTAAAATCACCATAGAGTAGTGCGGTGGTTTTAAACAGTTGTTTGACCCGGGAACGCTCAGAATAGAGGTTAACTTCACTCATCAAGTAAACCTTTCCTAACGTGCGGTCGTTATCACACATGGATTCGTTGTCCATGGTGACCGTTCCGCTGTCAGCAAAGATACGATTGCTGATAATGTTCAGCAAGGTACTTTTACCAGCACCATTGCGGCCTAGCAAACCGTAAATCGTGTTTGGCTTGATCGTTAGGTTAAGATTATCCAGGACGGTTTGACCGCGAAAGGCCTGCTGGACAGCCTGAACTTGAATACTCATGATTCGGAAAACCCCCGTTCAATTAATTTAGCTAATTCATCTTGCGTAATGTGGAGCTTTTGTGCTTCAGCGACTAGTTTTTTAACGTAGTCGGTGTAGAACTGATCCCGGCGCTTTTCAACGATTCGTTGTTGTGCACCGGCGATGACAAACATCCCGACCCCACGCCGTTTTTCAATCAATTGGGCATCAACTAGAATATTCATGCCCTTAAGCACGGTCGCAGGATTAATATGAAATTCTTTAGAAATCTCGGTTGTCGAAGGAATTTGTTCACCTTCAGCGAAGGTTTCCGTAAAGATAGCTTCTTCAATTTGGTCGGCAACCTGCAAGTAGATTGGTTCCGTGCTATTAAAGTTGAACTGCATTTTATTCACCTCATTGCAGTGATTGCCCTATTTCGTTGTGGCCTTTTGTTGCGGCTGGTGCAGTTGTCGTTCGGTACGATCGATCCGGGCAGCAATCCAACTAGAGAGTAGGAGGAGGGTGCCCAGTACGGCCAGTAGAATGTCTTGATGTTCAAAGATAATCTGGGTGGCTAAACCGAAGTTAACGCTCAGCCACAGAAGCGGCATGAGCACCCCTAACCAGAATTGACGACGACTTGCGAGCACGTAACGGTGTAATGGTGTAATAACGATTAATAAAGCGACTAATCCAAAGTATACCATGATTTTTCCCTCCTCCGAAAGGTTATTGTAAAACGATTCGCCGATAGATGGTGATCGTAATGAGATAGTAAAGTAGGTAGAGACCGGCAAAAATCAAGAATGGTAACCAAATTCCGGTATATGGTGAGGTAACCATTATGATTTTGAACATTTGTAACCCAAACAAGACGTGTACAATACCAACGATTCCAGGAAGAATAAAGAGCACAGCAATTTCTTTGTTAATGGCACCGTTGAGCTGGCGTCTAGTGGTTCCAACTTTATCGAGCATCTTGTAACGGTGTTGATCAGCATCGGCACCAGACAGAATCTTGAACATCAGGCAACTAGCTAGCATTGCAAGAAAGGCGATTCCGAGGAACATACCCATAAATTCCAGCCCGGAGTACATGCCGTTAACCATTAGATACATCGCATAGCGACCTCCAAATTGTTCAGGGCTGGTAGTGTGAAAGTGATGTTTGGCCAGTTTGTTCAATGCAACGCGATGTTCGATAACGTTGTTGGTAGTAAACACAGTTAGTCGCTGTTCAGGCTGGGCAAGTTTCGCGTACGCCGTTTTTGATAAAAATACGGGTGTTGCGGTTGCCATGACACCACTCTGAAGCTGCATCAGTTGATAATTATCTTCTGATTTTTGTAATTTAGCCGCATTATTATGAACGGTATTAAAAGTCAGTTGATTCTTATTGCGAGTATGAATAGTCGTGAATGGTTGCCGATTGAATTCAGCAGCTTGGAAATAAACGACTTTCTTGGTTGCTTTGAAATGATAGGTCGCCGTTGTCTTGGGCTTCATCGCTGCAATTTGTGCTTTTTCAGCGGTACTAGCGTTGACCAGTCCCATATCATAAGCGTTATTAATATTAGCCATTGATGGAATTTGACTGTGAAAGCCCATTCCAACTGTAATTGCGCCGAGAGCTAGTGCGAATAGCATTGCGACAATTGACAGCATCTTAGTGTAATTACGAATTCTAAAGCTTAGCTGTGATAAGGTGAAGCCATTCAAACCACGTTGGGCAAATGAGAATCGTTTGAGTGCGACCATTAACCAGACAAAAATAGCGTTAAACAGCAGATAAGTTCCAAGAACAATTGTGACGAGCGCAATTCCAATTCCCATCAGTTGCAAAATTTTCAGGTTAGCCATTGACCAGTAACCAATTGCAATTGAAATGACACCGACGACAATTTCGATGAGTTGACGGGCTGGTTTTAGTTGTGGCCGGTTAGGTTGATCATTACTGTGTAGTAATTTCAAGGCTGGTGTCTTGGTCAGGGATAGCAGGTTGAATAAACCGGCAATTAAGAACAATCCAACGTAGAGTAACAGTGTCGCAATGGCAGCTGGCGTGTACCAGGCTGTAAAATGGTGAAGCGTCAGGCCTAGACTGTTAATCAGAATCTGGCTTACGCCGACAGTTAAGGCTGTTCCCACAAGAATGCCGACAATGGTTGCAGTGATACCGACAAGTAGTGTTTCCAGCCAAATTAATTGACCAATCTTACTTTTGCGTGCACCAACGAGCATGAAGAGCCCGTAGTCTCGCTTACGCATACTTAATAAGAATGAGTTAGCATAGCCAATGTAGACTAATGTGATGATTGTGAGTAGTACGGAACCAAATTGGAAGATGAGGCCGACCATACTAATACTCGTATTTTGTTTTAAGAAATCTTGGTTAGTGGCCAGTGCTTCAAACATATAGAAGATTGCGCTAGACATGATCAGTCCTGAAAAGAGAACGAGGTAGTCGCGCCAACGGTGTTTGAAGCCGGTCATGGCAAGTTTAGTTAACATAGTTTAAAGGACTCCTTTTACTGTTTCGGCTTACTGTTCAAACGTCCCTAGGTTGTCGAGGACTTGTTGATAAAAATCACTGCGGCTTAAATCCCCACGTTTAAGTTCTTGCCCAATCCGGCCATCTTTGATGAATAAGATTCGTTGACAGAAGCTAGCTGAAAATGGGTCATGGGTCACCAGCAAGATAGAGACAGCCCGTTCTTGGTTGATTTTGGTGAACAGGTCGAGTAATTCACGCGCTGACTTAGAATCAAGGGCACCAGTTGGTTCATCACCAAATAGAATAGCGGGGTCATTGATTAAGGCTCGTGCGGCTGCCACACGTTGCTTTTGACCACCAGATAATTCATTAGGATAGTTTGATAGGAATTCTTCAATTCCCAATTGGTGTGCGACTTTTTCGACAGCTGGTTTGATCTTTTTGACTGGCGTATTTTGCAGCGACAATGGTAGGGCGATATTCTCGTAAGCAGTCATAGTTTCTAATAAGTTGAAATCTTGGAAGATAAACCCAATCTCTTTGGCCCGGAAATCAGCAAGTTGATTGCCTTTCAGATGTGTAATCGGTTGTTGATGAATAGTCACTTCACCGCTAGTTGGTTGGTCCAGTGTGGCCAGCATATTGAGCAAGGTGGTTTTCCCTGAACCAGATGCGCCCATGATTCCGACAAATTCCCCTGGTTGCACATTGAAATTAATGCCTTTTAACGCTTCGTATTGTTTGCTGCCCGCCTTACCATACGTTTTGTGCAGGTCGCTGACGGTCATGATTGGTGTGGTTGTCATTTTAAATACCTCTCTTAAGTTAGTTGGTTTGTTATTTGGTTAATTACTTATGCAACTAACTATAAAGGCAACTAACGCGAGTGTCAATCATTATTTTCTCGCTTGATAGTCATTGGGACGTCAAACGCTGATTTATCAACGTCTAGCGAGTAGTCAATCGGTTAGCCCTGAGACTGAAATTGAGTAATAAGGTGCACTGAG
Source organism: Lactiplantibacillus sp. ME-2 (assembly GCF_022549155.1). Lineage (NCBI taxonomy): Bacteria > Bacillati > Bacillota > Bacilli > Lactobacillales > Lactobacillaceae > Lactiplantibacillus > Lactiplantibacillus sp. ME-2. The sequence continues at coordinate 148,604 of NZ_JAKZEQ010000001.1, read as the reverse complement.
GTTAGTGACTTCGTCCTGAAGGGGTAACTAACCGACGAACCGATTAACGAACTAGTTGATAAGTGAACTAATTGAGTGACTAGCACTATGTAGGCTAATAAAACGTACTGATCTGGTTGCTAGGTTTTGTAAATTGTTTGAATGGTTGCTAGTTTTTTTAGTTGATATCACTTGTATGAGAATCTAAGGAAGTTGTCATGAAGAACCAGTGAGGGTGGATTGCAATTAGGCGATGGCAAGCCTAAAATAATTTTACTGTTAGATGTGCGTAGGCACGTGAAAAGATGAGGAGGAGTATTCTTGAAGAAGATTTTGGTATTACACACTGGTGGCACCATTGCGATGTCGGCCGATGAATCCGGCAATGTGACCCCCGGAGATGAAAATCCTTTAGACAATTATCAGAGTTCATTTGGCACGGATATTGAGTTAGAGACTGAGGACGTCTTTAACGTGCCGTCGCCGCACATCACCCCGGCACGGATGTTGCAGTTAAAGCAACGGATCGATAAGGCCGCACACGAAGGGGTCGATGGGGTGGTTGTGACTCACGGTACGGATACGCTAGAAGAAACGGCGTATTTTCTAGATCTTACTTTACCGAATGAGCTCCCCGTTGTGATTACCGGCGCAATGCGGTCCGCCAATGAGATTGGGTCGGATGGTCTGCATAATCTCGAAACGGCGATTCAAACGGCTAGTACACCGGATGCGGCCGAAAAAGGTGTTTTAGTGGTTATGAATGATGAAATCCACTCGGCCCGCTACGTCACTAAGACGCATACGACCAACGTGGCCACTTTTAGAACACCGACTTTTGGCCCGATTGGGTTAGTCGCTAATAAAGGCATTGTCTTTTTTGAATCATTACTACGATCAACGGTTTGCCCGATTCAAACGGTCACGGATAATGTTTTTCTGATCAAAGCATATGCCGGGATGGGACCAGAACTATTTGACGCCATTGCACAACCCACGACTCATGGCGTAGTCATTGAAGCATTGGGAGCGGGGAATTTGCCACCGGCGACGTTACCAGCTGTGCAAAAATTATTAGACATGCAGATTCCGGTTGTACTGGTTTCCCGGTGCTTCAACGGTATCGCTCAGGATGTCTATGCTTATGAAGGTGGCGGTGTTCAATTGAAACAAATGGGTGTGATTTTTTGTCAGGGATTGAATGGACAAAAAGCCCGGATTAAGTTACTGGTGGGTGTCAGTGCCGGTATGGCGACCGATGAGCTAGCTCGATTTGTAGCGACTGCCAATTCATAATCGACGTGGCGCCCCTTTGAGCCCTGTGCAACCCGTGTGTGGGCTACTCGTGACACTAAATTGTTGGATAGTTTGATCGCCAGTAGTCATAGCGGACAATCAATCATAAAAAAACTGAGCCACCCTTCATCATCATGAAGGGTGGCTCAGTTTTTTATCAGCTAAAGCTAAAAATATTATTGATTGATCAGATTTTGACGAATGAGCCGGGCAACATATGCTTCGTGAAGCAGGTCACCGTGACTAATTGATTTTTGGTTAACAGTCATGGCGGTGTAGCGGGTAACATTGTTCATAAATAAGTTGCCACCAGCGTTCACACTGCTGAGCGGTACGATATCGTCGTTACCCTCGCCAGTGTCACCGGCAATGTTGATGACCGCATGCAATTTCTTGAATTGGTTCTTGTGATCAAGAAGTGATGTATAGAGCGTCTTATCAGGATGTGCAGCATCAGTACCCAAGAATGGGGTGCCAATCAACATCAAATCGTGGACTGCTAATGGTTTGGACGAGCTCAAACCTGCTAGATAGCGACTCCAGATCAGGCCACCATTTGAATAACCGAGTGCGTTGGCCGTGGTGAGATGTTGGTGACGTTGCAAATAACGAATAGCTTTGGCTAAGCCGTTCGTTTGGGTCATAATGTTCTCTGTTGAGTCCGTGCTATCTTCGAAAAAGATCACGATGAGGGCATCGTTAAGGTTGGTGTTCTCGACGCGTTTTTCTTTAAACGCCAATTTTTGGTTCGCCTTAACAGTCAGGGTGATGAGCGGATGGTGCTGTTGCTCATTAAGTGAACGGACGATGTCATCAAAGTCAGTCCGCGTGCTGCTACTACCTCCAATCATGATCAATGGCCGTTTTTGCGCAGTAATCACGTGACTGACTTTATCTTGATGGATTTGTGTTGTCAGTCCGAGACCGACGATCAATAAAAGAAATAGGCCACTTGCAATCAAGCCCCAGATTACTTTCTTAGGCATCAGCTCACCCCATTAAAATTATTTAGAAACGTTCGGCAATGATTGGCCGATCGTTTAACGGTTGAATCTTGCGGTTATTAGCGGCAAATAATTGCTGATAAGCAGCTAATTGTTGTTCACCAATCATGACAGTATCGGCACAGACATACCATTCAACGGTTTCACTTAGTGGCGGCGTCGTCAATGAGCCCAAGTAGTGATAGACCGTCCCGGTATCTGGGAGGAGCTCAGTTAAGTTGACCGGTGTTGTCAGTTCATGGCTCGTTTGGGCTGTGAACTGGTCAAGTAAGCCTTGTAAACTAGAATTAGGCTTGCCAATCCGTCCAAAAACGGCGACGACGGCGAGCTGGCCGGTAGCACTTTGATGAACGAGATGCCATTCGATTGGTGCGGCTTGCCCATCGATTAAGTGTTCTGCCGGCGTATGAAAGTGAATCTGTTGAAAGGCAAAGTCGCGGTCGTTCAAATAAGCGGCACCAATTCCACTAGCCTTCAAAGTCGTCGCTTCGCCCGTAATCGTTTTGGCTTGGTACAAGCCTCGCCAGTTGATGGCGGATAGCTGTGAAGACTGAACGTGTTGTGTTTGAATATCGATTGGTGACTGATGTTGACCACTAGTCATGGGCCAATCAGTTTGGTGTGCATAATCAAATGTCATCGAAAGATCCTCCGTTATATTATTCAGTGAATATTTTTTATTTAGTGCCAGTATGGAAATTTATGGCTAATCGGTCCAAGGTTGTGATGCTGTTTGTCAGCAAACGTGTTCTGGATTTGACGGGCCGTCGCTGGCTATGTAACTTACATTATAGCACGCGTTGATGTCGGTTGGTGTCGATGGTGCTAACGAATTATCTTGGAAATAAAGCGACTGATTCGGTGATTGGGGCACCGTTAAACTGACCGATAATGTTAGAATAGAAAATGAAAAGTTAACAGATAGGTGGTTTCAAAAATGACAAATCAACGTGTATTAACTGTACCAGGTGGCATTAATTTCCGTGAACTCGGTGGTTACTCGACTAAAGACGGTCGAAAAATCAAGTGGCATAAGGTCATTCGGACTGGTGGGCTTGATCAATTAACGTCAGCCGGCCAAGCTTTGCTGGATGATTATGGCGTCCGCTACGATATTGACTTTCGTTCACCACAAGAAGTCTTAGATGCGCCAGATCGAATTCCTGCCAATGCTAAGTACGTGTACGCACCAGTGTTCAATGTGGACGAAACGCGGAATTCTGACGGTACTGACAAGATGACGGCTAACTTGGAGAAGCATCCAGATAGTGGATTCAAGCACATGCTAAAGGTCTATCAGATGGTGGCCGACGAGCAACATGCCAAGGACGAGTATCGCCGGTTCTTTGATAATCTACTTGCAAATGATCAACCCGATTCGACGTTACTATTTCACTGCACTGCGGGAAAAGATCGGACCGGAATGGGGGCGGTATACCTGTTAACCGCACTCGGAGTCGATTTTGAAACGATCAAGCAGGATTATCTCTTAACTAATCAGGCTTCGATTGGCCGGATCAATGGTGCGATGGCCGAAGCACGTGCTCAGGGCGCATCAGATGCAACGGTCGAAAGTATTCGGGCCCTCTGGTCAGTTGATGCGGCTTATTTGGACGCCGCTATGACCGAAATTAAACGACAATCGGGTAATTTAAACCACTATTTACACACTGAGCTTAAATTAACTAACAATGAAATCAATGATTTGCAACGGATTTATTTAGAATAGGAAGTGTGACGATGCGCTATCTTGCAAGCTCCAGCCATGATATTCGCACGAATCTTGCCATTGAGACTTACTTGATGGAACATGCCGATTTGACGGAACCGATTCTATACTTTTACATTAACGCCCCCTGCATCATTGTTGGCCGTTACCAAAATGTCAAGGCAGAGATTAACCAGGACTATGTTGACGCACACCACATTACATTGACGCGGCGAACTTCTGGTGGTGGAGCGGTTTATGATGACCTTGGAAATGTCAGTTTTAGTTTTATTACTAAGGACGACGGGGACGGTTTTGGTAACTTTAAGCGGTTCACAGCACCAGTTCTAAAGGCTTTACACGCGATGGGGGCCACTGGTGCGACGATGAGTGGCCGCAATGATTTATTGATTGATGGCAAGAAGTTCTCAGGAAATGCCATGCACGTTGAGAATGGCCGGATGTTCTCCCATGGAACGCTGATGTATGATGTCGACCAGACGCAAATTGCGAAAGCTCTTACGGTGCCGACCGATAAGTTGGCCTCTAAGGGTATCAAGTCGGTCCGAAGTCGAGTCACGAACTTGAAACCGTACATGGCGCCGGCTTATCAGCACTTGACGATTGAGGAATTTCGCGATACGTTGGCCCGTGAAATCCTGGGCGTGGCTGATTTGAGTCAAGCTAAGACGTATCAGTTAGATGAAACGGCACTGGCAGGGGTAGCAGCACTGAACCAACAATATTTTACCAACTGGGATTGGATTTACGGTCAGTCACCAGCGTTTACAGTTAAGCAGCGCCGGCATTTTGATGCTGGGACCGTCGAGTTTCAGTTAAACGTGGTGGCAGGGCGCATCGAAGCAGTTACGATTTATGGCGATTTCTTCGGTGCAGAACCGATTGCTCCCGTCGTTGCACGGTTGACTGGTGTGAAATATGAACGGCAGGCGATTATGACGGCGCTAGCACCGTTGGACTTAACCCATTACTTTGGTCGAATTGCCCCGGCGGATTTGATTGATTTGATCGTAGCGTCGTAGCTTTGTGAAAAAATTTGTTAAGCAGATATAATTACGGCAACGTTGCGCGGATACTGAATTTACTTGATTGCACGGATAAGCCTAATATCAGTGAGTTCAGTTGTTTGCATAACAAAACTGAAAGCGCTTAAAATTGTTTTGCTTTCTTTAGTGAAATCCACTACAATATAGTTATTGACTAAGAAATTATATAATATTTGACTATTTGATCATAGAAGGAGTTGTTCTCAATGCACAAATTTATCGCGATGGTTGGAACCAATTCAGATGAGTCGACCAACCGTAAGTTGTTGCAATATATGCAGTCCCACTATGCGGATCAAGCAGAGATTGAATTAATGGAAATCAAGGGTCTACCAATCTTCAATAAGCCCGAAAATCATGAAATTCCGGCACAGGCGCAAGCAATGGCGGATAAGATCGAACAAGCTGATGGTGTGATTATTAGTACACCAGAGTATGATCATTCGGCTCCCGCGGCATTACTGAATGCTCTCGAATGGTTATCATTCCATATCCAGCCCTTCGTGGACAAACCCGTCATGATTATTGGGGCCTCATACGGGGCACTCGGCACATCACGGGCTCAAGCACATCTGCGGCAAGTTTTGGATTCACCAGAATTACGGGCGCGGATCATGCCAAGTTCAGAATTTATGCTTGGTCATTCATTGCAAGCCTTTGATGACCAGGGAAATTTAACGGACCAACAGAAAGCGACGAAGCTCGATGGGTTGTTCAAGGATTTCCAAGTCTTTGTCGAAATCACGAAAAAATTAAAGAATGCCAACGCGACGACGTATGAAGAAGTTCGTGAAATGGATTGGGAAAAATTATAGAGAGGGCGACGACGATGAAATTAGTTGGAATTGCGGGTTCAATTGAAGATAAGTCTTATAATCGGTTACTGTTAAAGTTTATTGCTAATCATTTTAGTGACATGGTTGATATTGAAATTTTGGATATTCAAGATGTACCAATGTTTAATCAGAGTGATGATCAAACAGAAGGTGAAGCCGTTCAATATTTGAAACGAAAGATCATGCAGGCGGACGGGGTCATTATTGCGACACCTGAACATAATCATACAATTACTGCTGCACTTAAAAGCGTGATCGAATGGTTGTCGTTTAAAATTCACCCGATGTCAGGGAAACCCGTATTGATCGTTGGCGCTTCTTACTATGATCAAGGTTCGTCGCGGGCACAGTTGAATCTACGCCAGATTTTAGAGTCACCGGGTGTTGATGCTGTGGTCATGCCTGGTAATGAATTTTTGCTCGGCGAAGTTAAGCAGGCTTTCGATGACCAAAACAATCTGAAGGATGCTCGGACTGTCTCGTTCTTACAAGAAACGTTAGGCAAGTTTCTGAAGTTTGTCAAGATGGTCAACGCGATGGATGCGGAAGCACACGCTGATGATTGGAAGAATGAAGACCTTGAGGCTAAGGGCGAAGTTGAAACGACAATCAAGGGCGTCAACATGCATGCGGCTGATTGGGTCGAACAAGCGGCTGCTAAGACCCATGCGGCTGAGGGTGACGACTACGTTAAGCTCGATCGGGGTGTGCTGACCGTCAACCAATTAAATTGGTTCCTCAACTCGATGCCAATGGAATTGACGTATGCCGATGCCAACAACCAATTTTTATACTATAACCATCAAATGGATGGCGACAAGATGTTAGCTTCACGGACACCTGCTCAAGCCGGTAATCCACTAGCTGACTGTCATCCAAAGCGGGCCGTACCTGGTGTTAAGCGAGCGGTACACATGCTACGAACCGGTGAGACTGATCTCTTCAAGTTACCGGTACCTGGTATCCCTAATAAGTATGTGATGCACTATTATCAAGCTTTGCATGACGATAAGGGTGAGTACAAAGGTATCAACGAGTTTGTGCTCGACCTCTTACCAATCGTGAAGTATTACCTGAAGCAGACGGGCCAGATGTTAGCACCTGATCCAGATGCTAAGACGGACGCCGTTTCAGGAGCTTCATCGAAGGCGAAGGAAACGAAGCCTGATGCTGCCCCAGCGGTGGATGATGTCTCCGGCGCTTCAGCCGATACGGAAGCCGCACCAGAAGCACCAACCAAGCCTGAAGCGCCTGATGTCGATAGTGTTTCCGGCGCTTCAGCAAAATAATTAGTACCTTAAAAAAGTCTCGAGGAATCGCTTCCTTGAGACTTTTTTTGCGTTATTTTGGTCACTTCAATCCGATCCTTTAGGAAAGCGTTCGCAAATTAAGTTGTTGATTGTTTTTAAGTTCAGCGGCAGTCAGTTTAGCCCCGCTATAAATAGTCTGAGTTAGCATAAACATGCTTAGTTGCTCGTCCTACGCCGATTCCCAGTCATTGCTGTCAATTGTTGGTGCGCACCGACAAAAGTTAATGGCCCGTTTCAACGGATAGTTGTTGATAATGGTAGCAGTAAGTTTGTTATGGTGAAACTTAGATGATGACGGATTGTTCGGAAATTTCAATATTAATAATATTATCAAGATAGTCGCTTGAAATCAGTTGATAACCTTTTTCAGACACCGAAAACCTGCAAACAGTGAGGTAATTCGTACATGTTGAGGTAGCATTAATCTAATTATCAATTTAATTAACACGAACATTAAAACGTTAATTAATAGATAAAGTTAAGAAATTCGTTGACAACGTCCCGCCTGATTGCTAAACTAATGGTGAAAACAGGGAAAGAGGGATCATGATGGCGAAAGTTGGTTTGATTATGGGGTCAATTTCTGATTGGCCAACCATGCAATTAGCGGCAGAACAGTTAACGGCACTGGGAGTCTCTTATGAGCGTCACGTTATTTCGGCCCACCGAATGCCCCAGACATTACAATCCTATGGTGAAGAAGCAGCGTCACGGGGAATTCAAGTTATTATTGCGGGTGCGGGGGGCGCTGCCCATTTACCCGGGATGCTAGCTGCCAATACACTACTCCCGGTAATTGGGGTGCCCATTAAGACCCATACGTTGAACGGAGTTGATTCGTTATTGTCAATCGTACAGATGCCAGCTGGCGTACCCGTGGCGACGATGGCGATTGGTGATGCGGGGGCTAAGAATGGTGCGCTAATGGCCGCCCAAATTATCGGTTTACGGGAACCACAAGTACAACATGCAATTGGAGAATTTCGTGCTCGTCAACGTCAGGAGGCTGAACAAAGTGAACGCCAATTTTAAGGAAGCACTCTTACCACCCGCAACGATCGGAATCGTTGGTGGCGGTCAACTCGGTCAGATGATGACGCTTAGCGCGAAGGCGATGGGCTATCGGGTAGGTGTCCTTGACCCGACACCCAAAGCACCGGCAGCCCAGGTCGCAGATTTTCAGATTGTTGCGGCTTATGATGATCAGGCGGCTTTACTTGATCTAGCGCGCCGTAGTGATGTCTTGACCTACGAGTTTGAAAACGTTGATGAGAATGCTTTGATTGCTGCGCAAGCCTATGCAAAGTTACCGCAGGGCACTGCACTCCTGCATATTACTGGAGATCGTCTTAATGAGAAGCAATTTCTTCATGATCATGGCATCCCAGTCACATCTTTCGCACCGGTGACGGATTTACAGTCATTAAATTACGCCCTCAACCGTGTTGGTACGCCGGCAATTCTCAAAACGGCGGCAGGTGGCTACGATGGTCACGGACAAACGGATCTAGACACAGCAGTGGTGACAAAAGCCGCTAGTGCCTTATTGACACAGCCGTGCATTCTAGAGGCGCGGCAGAAATTTCGAACAGAAGTTTCCATGATGGTGACGCGTAGTGCTGCTGGTGTTGTTACGACTTTTCCGTTAGTTGAAAATCAGCATCAACATCATATCTTACACACAACGATTGCCCCAGCTAATGTTCAGCCCAGTGTTCATAGTGCGGCCCGCAAAATTGCGGTTTCGATTGCTGAATCTCTGGAACTACGCGGCGTGCTAGGAATCGAATTCTTTGTTTTACCGGATGATACTTTATTAGTCAATGAACTGGCACCACGCCCACATAATTCTGGTCACTATACGATTGAGGCCTGCAACATCTCGCAGTTTGAGGCCCATATTCGAAGTATCTGTGGCTTACCGATTCCGGCCATTACGCAGACCAGTCCGGCAGTGATGCGTAATCTGCTAGGTGATGACTTAACAGTGGCACGTCAACAGTTGGTTGAACACCCAGAATGGCATTTTCACGACTACGGTAAGGCGGCCATTAAGCCCCAGCGCAAGATGGGTCATGTCACCGTATTAAATCACGATATTGACGCAGCATTAGCGTCGGTGGCAAATTTGAAAGGGGAACAATAATAATGACGGCAGCGATTGAGAAACAAGCTTTGCTTTACACGGGTAAAGCGAAAGCGATGTATGCCACTAATGATCCTGAAATTCTATGGGTCGAATACTTAGATCAAGCAACAGCGCTAAATGGTAAGCGGAAGGTTCCCATTGACCAGAAAGGCCGATTGAATAATCGCATCGCGAGTTTGATTTTCAAAGACTTAGCCAATCACGGCATTGCCAACCATTTTATTGAGCAACCTTCAGACTATGTGCAACTTGTCCGTCGCGTGACCATGATTCCCTTGGAGACAGTTGTTCGGAATGCGGCTTCGGGTAGTTTTGAGCGTAAATTTGCCGTGCCACACTTAACCAAATTTGCAGAACCAGTACTGGAATTTTTCTATAAGAGTGATCAGCTGGATGATCCATTTATCAATGATTCACAAATCCACGCGCTAAATGTTGCAACACCGGCAATCGTGGCGGAAATTAAACGGCAGGCCTTACAGGTTAACCAGCGTTTGACGGCAATTTTTGCGGCGATGGGGGTACAGCTCGTTGATTTTAAAATCGAATTTGGGTTGACGACCACCGGTAAAGTCTTGCTGGCTGATGAAATCTCACCAGATAGTTGTCGGTTAGTCGACCTAAAGACCGGTGCATCGCTTGATAAGGATGTCTTCCGCAAGGATCTAGGCGACTTGACTAGTGTTTATCAGGAAGTATTGACGCGGCTAGCAACCGTTGAGGAGGCCTAACATGTACTTAGTTAAAATCTATGTGACTTATAAGCAATCAATTCTAGACCCCAAGGGTGAGGCGATTCATGATGCCTTACACCGACTTGGATATACGAATGTCGATGCCGTTGAATTAGGTAAGTATTTTGAGGTGAAAATTCACGCGGATGATCGGCCAGTTGCCGCTGAAATCGACGAGATGTGTGATCGCTTGTTAGCCAACGTTAATATGGAAACTTATCGTTACGAAATTACTGAGATGGAGGCTTTGTAATGATGAAATTTGCCGTACCAGTCTTTCCTGGTTCTAATTGTGATCATGACATGGTGAATGCCTTGCGCGATATTTTACACGTTACGGCTGATTTGATTCCGGCGACAGCGACCTCATTAGCAGGTTATGACGCGGTGGTGTTACCTGGTGGCTTTTCGTACGGTGATTATTTACGGAGTGGTGCGATTGCCCGCTTTGCACCCATCATGCCGGCCGTTATTGCATTTGCTAACGCTGGTAAACCAGTCATCGGAATCTGCAATGGCTTTCAAGTCTTGACCGAAGCCGGATTATTACCTGGTGCATTGCAGGCCAATCGCTCAGCGAAGTTTATTTGTCAGGACAGCCCATTACGAATTGCCAATCATGAGACGATTTTTACCACCGCATACGGATCGACAGATCAAATTAGTTTACCGATTGCCCACGGCGAAGGCAATTATTATTGTGATGAGGCCACCTTGGCGCAATTACGTGCTAATCATCAAATCATCTTCGAATACGTCGAGAATCCAAATGGCAGCACGGCTAATATTGCTGGCATTACAAATGAAGCGGGAAATGTGCTTGGGATGATGCCTCATCCGGAACGGGCCGTGGAGATGATCTTAGGTTCCACGGACGGTCTCGGAATTCTTCAATCGGTCATTGCGAGTCAAGAGGAGGTCACCCATGCTTAAAAAGCAACCATTATCACCTACAGATGTTCGCGATTCTAAGGTCTATCGGGATTGGGGCTTAACCGATGCTGAGTATCAATTATTAACGGATAAGGTCCTTCAACGCTTACCTAACGAGACTGAAACCGGGTTGTTTTCCGGCATGTGGAGCGAACATTGCTCCTACAAGAATTCAAAACCAGTCTTGAAAAAATTTTGGACGCAGGGTGAACAGGTACTTGAAGGGCCTGGTGAAGGCGCCGGTATTATCGACATCGGTGATGGTCAGGCCGTGGTCTTTAAAGCTGAAAGTCATAATCATCCGTCTGCAGTTGAACCTTATGAGGGTGCGGCAACGGGTGTGGGTGGTATCATTCGGGACATCTTTTCGATGGGGGCCCGGCCGATTGCGCTGCTGGACAGTCTTCGCTTTGGGGAACCGACTGATGCTCATACGAAATACTTGATTTCGCAAGTAGTCGCCGGCATTGGCGGTTATGGCAACTGTATTGGAATTCCGACAATCGGTGGTGATACGGTATTTGATGCGAGTTATCAGAAGAACCCGTTGGTGAACGCCATGTGTGTTGGAATCTTGGATCAAGCTGATATTCAGAAGGGCCAAGCAACAGGAATTGGCAACGCCGTTATTTATGTCGGCGCAAAAACGGGGCGTGACGGCATTAACGGTGCGTCCTTTGCCTCTGCTGAATTTAATGACGCCAATGAAACCCAGCGTTCCGCGGTTCAAGTTGGTGATCCCTTTATGGAAAAATTATTGATGGAGGCGTGTCTCGAGGTTATTCATGAACATCGTGATGTTTTAATCGGGATTCAAGATATGGGCGCGGCGGGCCTAGTTTCCTCCTCAGCCGAAATGGCGTCCAAAGCAGGCAGTGGGTTGTCACTGAATCTTGACTTGGTACCACAACGTGAAACTGGCATGACGCCGTTTGAACTGATGCTCTCTGAATCACAGGAGCGGATGTTACTATGTGTCAAAGCTGGTGCCGAAGCAGAAATTTATCAAGTCTTTGAAAAGTACGGTCTTGATGCTGTCACAATTGGTAAAGTGACAGCCGGCCACCAGTATCAATTATTCCATCATGGTAAGTTAGTTGCAGATGTTCCCGTCGATGCACTTGCGACCAAAGCGCCGGTCTATGAACGCGAAAAGAAACGACCAACGCGCTTGAACCATCAGAGCCATCATCAATTTATGCCACGACTAGTTGATGCAACTGGCACATTGAAGAAGATGCTCCAACAGCCAACGATTGCTTCCAAAGCGTCGTTATATGGAACGTATGACTCGCAGGTCCAAACGAATACGGTCGTCAAGCCGGGTTCCGATGCGGGGGTCATACGGATTCGACATACGGATAAGGCGTTGGCGGTCACCACCGATGTTAACGGGCGATACTTATACTTAAACCCCCGTGTCGGTGGGGAAATCGCCGTTGCGGAAGCTGCTCGAAACATTGTCGCTTCCGGTGGGCAACCTTTAGGCATCACTGATTGCTTGAACTATGGTAATCCAGAGAAACCTGAACAATTTTACGATTTGGACGAATCGGCGATGGGCATCGCTCGTGCATGCCAATTATTCAATACGCCCGTGATTTCTGGCAATGTCTCGTTGAACAATGAATCGAACGGGGAAGCCATCTATCCCACCCCAATGATTGGGATGGTCGGGTTAATTAAGCATCAGAAAGATATTACGACTAGCGATTTTAAACACGCTGGCGATGCAGTCTACGTGTTAGGTACCACAGAAGCCGATTTCAATGGTAGTGAGCTGCAAAAGATGTTGACGGGAACGATCAGTGGCGAGCTGTTTGATTTTGACCTTGTGACTGAAAATCGTAATCAGCGTCTATTGTTAACTGCGATTCAAAAAGGACTAGTTGCTAGTGCCCACGATGTTTCTGAAGGTGGCTTGATTACGACGATTGCCGAATCATGTTTTCCACAAAATATCGGGGTGGAACTGGCCAGTGACTTGCCCGCTGCCAACTTCTTTGCGGAAACGCAGTCACGATTTGTTATCTCGGTGACACCAGCACAGCAAGCCGCGTTTGAAAGTTTAATGGAACCATATGTGACCTATTTAGGACGAACAACTGCAACGGATCGGCTACACGTTCAAACTGCTGATCAGGCGTTTGATATTAAGGTTAGTTTCGCCAAACAGTTGTGGGAAGGGGCCTTACCATGCCTACTGAAGTAAGAAGTCTGAATGAAGAATGTGGCGTCTTTGGGGTTTGGGGCTCGCCGGACGCCGCCCAATTAACGTACTTTGGGCTCCATGCGTTACAACACCGGGGGCAAGAAGGAGCCGGTATCACGGCGAATGATCACGGCAAACTGCAGACGGAACGCGGACTAGGGTTGTTGGCTGATGTCTTTCGGGACCCACGGCGGTTGGCACGTTTGACGGGTCAAGCTGCAGTCGGCCATGTACGTTATGCCACGGCTGGTAATCATGGATTGGAAAACATTCAACCCTTGAGTTTTAATTTTAGCGACTCACAGTTTGCACTCGCACATAACGGCAATTTGACGAATGCGGTGACACTGCGGCGACGGTTGGAACAGCATGGTGCCATTTTTCATGCTAGTTCTGATAGTGAGATTTTAATGCATCTGATTCGACGCAGCCCCGCAGCAACGTTAACGGAACAGGTTAAGGATGCTTTACGTCAAGTCCACGGAGGCTTTGCTTACTTACTACTAACGAATGATTGTTTGATTGCCGCTTTGGATCCTAACGGGTTACGACCATTAGTCGTCGGTCAGTTACCCACGGGCGGGTACGTCGTTTGTAGTGAAACTTGCGCGCTTGATACGATTGGTGCGACGTTTGTTCAAGATGTTCAGCCGGGAGAATTGTTAACGATCGATGATCATGGTTTGACGATCGACCATTATACGACTGATACACAGTTGGCGATTTGTTCAATGGAGTTTATCTACTTTGCACGTCCAGATTCTGATATTCACGGCGTCAACGTCCATTCTGCACGTAAACGAATGGGTGCTCAGCTCGCTGTTGAACAGCCCGTGGACGCCGACATTGTTGTCGGGGTACCCAATTCATCTTTATCAGCGGCGACCGGCTATGCGGAAGCGAGTGGCCTGCCTTACGAGATGGGATTAATTAAAAATCAATATTCGTCACGGACCTTTATTCAGCCGACCCAAGCATTGCGAGAACAGGGGGTTCGGATGAAGCTTTCAGCAGTCAAAGGTGTTGTCGCTGGTAAACGAGTCGTCTTAATCGATGATTCGATTGTACGTGGTACCACCAGTCGGCGGATCGTCAAATTATTGAAAGATGCGGGTGCAAAGTCAGTTCATTTACGAATTGCATCGCCACCATTACGCTATCCATGTTTTTACGGTATCGATATTCAATCGACTAATGAATTGATTGCGGCTCAGCAAACGATTCCGGAGATGTGTCAGACGTTTGGTGCGGACTCACTTGGTTTTCTCAGTGAACAGGGCGTCGTTGATGCAGTTGGCTTGTCAACCACTGAACCGTATGGTGGACTATGTATGGCCTACTTTAATGGGGATTATCCAACGGCCCTGTATGATTACCAAGCCGAGTATGATGCGGAAATTGCGCAATTACAAGCCAATCATGAAGGGGTGATCAAGTGAGCGATGCGTATAAGCGGGCTGGCGTTGATATCAACGCTGGTTACGACGTCTTAAAGACGGTCAAACAAATGAGTGGCAATCAGCAATTAGGCGCGTTTGGGGGGGCGTTTCCACTTAGTCCGGATGCAACTGCCAACGATCCCGTGTTAGTAGCGGGGACGGATGGTGTGGGGACTAAGCTCTTAGTCGCAATCGCTGCTGATCAACATACCACGATTGGAATTGACTTGGTCGCAATGTGTGTGAATGATATTTTGGCACAAGGCGCGACCCCCCAGTTCTTTTTAGATTACTTAGGTCTTGGACATACGGATCAGAAACGGGTCAAAGCCATTTTGACTGGCGTCGTCGCGGGCTGTCAGCAGGCCCATACAGCGTTGATTGGTGGCGAGACTGCGGAGATGCCCGATATGTATGGTCAGGACCATTACGACCTCGCTGGTTTTGCGGTCGGAATTGCGAACCGCGCGGACCTGTTATCACCGGCAAATGTTCGGGCTGGGGACGTCTTGATTGGGTTGCCGTCTAATGGCCTCCACTCGAATGGGTTTAGTCTAGTTCGTGATATTTTATTCAAACAACACGACTACCAATTGACCACGGTTTTTGACGAACTTGGTCATGATTTACAAACGGAACTTTTACGACCAACGACCATTTACGTTGATGCAGTTCAACCATTATTACAGCAGAAATTAGTGACGAGTATCGCCCACATTACCGGGGGTGGCTTGATTGAGAACGTCGCCAGAGCGTTACCGGCGGGCTTGAGTGCGCACCTTGAATTGGGTCAATGGCCGGCACCGCCGATTATGACGTTATTGGCCGAACTCGGTGGGCTGACTGCTATGGATCTTCGGTCGACCTTTAACTTGGGCTTGGGAATGGTTCTGATCGTTCACTCCGACCAAGTGGCAGCTGTGACGGCTAATTTGACGGCCAACGCTCAGTCCTATTATCGAGTTGGAACAGTCCAAACTGGTACGACACCCGTTGTTTTTGAGGAGGCTGAGCATGCCTAATAAAATTGCAGTATTTGCTTCGGGTAACGGCACCAACTTTGTTGCACTCCACCAAGCGATTATTGAACGACAATTACCGGTAGTGATTGGGTTACTTGTGTGTGATCAGCCGACAGCGCCGGTAATTGACAAGGCCCGGGCAGCTAACGTACCGATATTAATTGTTGATTTTCATGATTATGCGAATAAAGCGGCCGCGGAAGCAATCATTTTGACGGCCTTGCAAGCACGGCAAATTGAACTGGTATTATTGGCCGGGTACATGCGCATTATTGGTCCGACCCTCTTGAATGCGTATGCTCATAAAATCATCAATATTCACCCAGCATTGTTACCAAAGTTTCCTGGTCGTCACGGCATCGAGGATGCTTTTGCCGCTGGTGTGACTGAGACGGGCGTTACCATTCACTATATCGATGCCGGAATCGATACCGGGCAAATTATTGCCCAGCGGGTCGTTCCGGTTGCACCAGACGATACGCTAGCCAGCCTGGCGACCCGGATTCATGATTGTGAACACCAATTTTATCCAGATGTATTACAGACACTCATTAATGAAGGAGCAATTTAAGATGACAAAACGTGCGTTGTTAAGTGTTTCTGATAAGCAGGGATTAACTGATTTTGCGAAGGGCCTCGTTGCCCTTGACTATGAATTGATTTCAACGGGTGGGACCAAAAAGGCATTGGAAGCAGCTGATATTCCAGTCATCGGAATCGAAGAAGTGACCGGTTTTCCTGAAATGCTTGACGGTCGGGTCAAAACGCTCCATCCTAAGGTTCACGCCGGACTATTAGCACGACGTGACCTGCCAGCGCACATGGCGCAACTAAAAGAAGCTGGTATTCAACCGATTGACATGGTCGTGGTTAACCTGTACCCATTCAAAGCGACCATTCAACAACCAGACGTCACACAAGCTGAAGCTATTGAACAAATCGATATTGGTGGTCCGTCGATGCTGCGTTCCGCAGCTAAGAACTTTGCCGCGGTACTGCCAATTGTTGATCCTGCTGATTATGAGCAGATTCTGGCTGATTTGCAGACGGACGCGGTCACACCGGCACTCCGTCAACGGTTAGCGGCCAAAGTTTTTCAACATACTGCGGCCTATGATGCCTTGATTGCCCAATATTTAACGACTGAAGAATTTCCAGAAAAGTTGACCCTTACTTATGATAAGAAGCAGGCCCTGCGTTATGGTGAAAATAGCCATCAAAAGGCTGCCTTTTACGAAAATGCTTTACCGACGCACTTCTCGATTACGGGTGCCAAGCAAATTCATGGGAAAGAGCTTTCTTACAATAACATCAAGGATGCGGATGCTGCCTTGCGGATGGTCAGTGAATATCAACAGCCGGCCGTAGTTGCAATGAAGCATATGAATCCGTGTGGGGTTGGCTTGGGTACGACGATTGAGGCTGCTTGGGACAAAGCCTATGAAGCCGATTCGATTTCAATCTTTGGGGGAATCATTGCCTTAAATCGACCAGTCGATCTCGCAACGGCTGAGAAGATGCACGCACTCTTCTTGGAAATTATTATTGCCCCGAGTTTTGATGACGATGCCTTTGCTATTTTGGCCAAGAAGAAGAATCTGCGCTTGATGACGGTTGACTTTGAGCAAACGCACACGGCCGATAAGTTTGAAACGATTTCAGTCGGTGGGGGCTTACTACGTCAGGAGGTCGACGTGGCCTTCGAAACGCCAGCTGATTTTACCGTAGTTACCGTAACCCAACCGACACCTGCGCAGCTAAAAGCACTCGCTTTCGGCCAACAAGTTGTGAAGCACGTTAAGAGCAATGCGGTCGTTGTAACTACCGCAGATCGGACATTGGGAATCGGTTCTGGTCAGATGAATCGAATCGATTCAACTAAGATTGCCATTGGTAAGGCGATGCAACAAGCTGGCTACGAAAATGCTATCCTAGCTTCGGATGCGTTCTTCCCAATGGATGATTGCGTCGAATATGCTGCGCAGCACGGCATTCGTGCAATCGTGCAACCAGGTGGTAGTATTCGTGATAAGGATTCGATTGCCATGGCCGACCGTTATGGTATTGCGATGGTCACCACTGGTGTTCGACACTTCCGGCATTAATGAAAGGATGGGTGCGTGCATGGCAAACGTATTAGTAGTTGGTGGTGGTGGTCGCGAACATGCCATTGCCAAGGCAATGATGGCAAGTCCGCAAGTCAGTACCGTCTATTGTGCACCCGGTAATCCAGGCATGATCCGGGATGGTATTCGGACACTAGCGATTGACGAAATGGACTTTGCGGGGTTGGTCAACTTTGCACGGGCCAATACGGTTACCCTGACCTTCGTCGGACCCGAAGTACCGCTAGCCGTGGGCATTGTTGATTACTTTCAAGCAGCCGGCCTGGCTATCTTTGGCCCCAACCAAGCTGCGGCACAGTTGGAAAGTTCTAAGGTATTTGCGAAGGCCTTCATGAGTCGCCATCACATTCCGACGGCCGACTACCGGCAATTTCATGAATTGGATTCGGCACTAGCTTATAGTCATGAACAAGCGGTGCCGCAAGTTATCAAAGTCGATGGGCTGGCAGCTGGTAAAGGGGTGACGGTTGCGACGAGTTATGAACAAGCCGCGGCAGCGATTAAGACGGCCTTTAAAACTAGTTCGACGGTCTTGATCGAGGACTACGTTGCTGGCTTTGAGTTTTCCCAAATGGTTTTGGTTGGTGGTGAGCACTATGCGTTATTACCGACCGCCCAAGATCATAAACGGTTACAGGACCATGACCGGGGACCGAACACGGGTGGTATGGGGGCCTATTCACCAGTACCGCAAATCACGCCCGCGGTTATCGATCAAACGATTGCGACAATTATTGAACCGACGATTGCAGGTCTCAAAACCGATGGGTTAAGCTTTGAAGGGGTCATCTATGTTGGGGGAATCCTGACTGCGACCGGTGTTCAAGTTATTGAATATAATTTGCGACTGGGTGATCCTGAAACGCAGATCTTATTACCACAACTACAGAGTGATTTTTATCAAGTCATCGTCGACTTACTGCAACATCGGCAACCACACGCGCAGTGGCAAACGACGGCAACTTATCTTGGCGTCGTACTAGCTGCTCCCGGTTATCCGGGACCAACTGAAGCCGGTGTACCGGTTCCGACGGTTGCTGGTGCGGATTATGCTAGCGTTGCGGGTACCCCGGATCAATTAGTCAGTGCGGGTGGCCGGGTGATGATGGTTACCGCAAGTGCCCCGAGCTTGGTCGCAGCACAGCGGGCTGTTTATCAACAAATCGACCAACTCAGAGTCGGTGATCTAGTGTACCGAACTGATATTGGCGTTAAGGGGATGACAGCGTCCCACGATTAGCGCTTGACATTCGGTGAGCACCATTCTATGCTGGAAACATTACTTAAATTCGTCATAAAAGAATAATGGTTGGTGTTGGCAGTTAAAGGCTGACCCAAACGTTGAAATCGTCCTTTTTAAGCAGTAGGGGACGATTTTTATATTGGCAGAATGCAATTAATTTGGAGGCTAAACGGGCATGGAATTTGGCACATTGATGATGATGGTTAGGCACCGTGTACATGGTTGGCAAATGGTAATGCGGTCTCAAAAAGGGTTGCATCGGGGCACAACAACGCTGAATATTAATGCGGCGGGACTTAAACGGATGGAGGACGCTGCTTTTATGCATCATATTCGGAAACCGGTTGATAAGCCGCATAATCTAAATTGGTGGCACTTTAACTTTTTCTGGGGGCTACAAGGCATCACCCAATCCGGGATAGGTTCGGTACCGGCGCTCGCGTTGACCGGTAAAATCAGTGGCTTCAACCATCCTGCCGTTGCGCATTTTGAATTCATGCGCAATCAAATCAGTGGTGGAACTGTGGATAAACAAATCTTGCCCGCTCCCGAGCTGTGCTTGGCAGAACTCAAACGGTCCGATAATGCGCGCGCACTTAATCGAGTCTATCAATCAGATACGGAAATGGTGCATGACTTGGCCGCAGCCTACCACCAGATCATGAGTGACTTGTATCGAGTTGGTGCGCGGACGATTCAGCTGAATCGCCAGGGCCTCGGCAGTCAGCAAGGGCGATCAATTACTGAACTTGGCACACAGGTAAGTCGTGAGGCCGTTCGTGATTTACCTGCCGATCTCTGTGTTCAGTGGCACGTGACACATGGGACCTGTTACTCAGCGTAGCTAGTCACAGGGTGGCCTGGGCAGCTCCGTTTGCATAGCTAAGAAAACGATCAAAAGGGATTAATATTAAAACGTGCACTTACCTGAGTCAGTTATCACTCAGGTAAGTGCACGTTTTTGGTTGGGCTGGTTGCAAGTTCTCGCACCAGTAGACCCGTTATCGATTATTGAAAGCGTTAATAGCGACACCGTTTTACTTTTTACCCTGCAATGACTGTCGCTTCGGGCTGACCCACGTTCCGGAGCCAAAGCCCAGAATGGTTTTGAGTGCAGGAATAAACGTTGCAACGACGGTGATAGGATTGATCATCCAGTAAAATAACATGTAGAGTGGGGCGAAGAACCAGTACTTTAGTTTCGCACCATGATGGTCCAACAGGAGTGCCGCTAACAGTTGCATGAACCCGGCCAATAGTTCAAAACTAACAAAGACAAATGACAACATCAAGCCGTGGTAGACTCGTTCAAAATTGCCGGTTATCAGGAAGTAACCCATCAGAATCAAAAACATCAAGGAAGTGATGACGAAGAAAAAGGACCAGATGATTGACAACGTCGAATCGACGAACATTGATAGTTGATAGCGATGAACGATTGGGTGGAAAATGAATTTCTTAATGTTCGTTAACCACACTTCCGTGCCACCCTGTGCCCAACGTTTGCGTTGATGATAAAGGTCTCGGATTGTGGTGGGGACGTTCATATGGAAGACGATGTTAGGGGCAAACCGCGGGACGGCGCCCACCATTTGGTGATCCCAGGCAATACTGATATCTTCCGTCGCGCGATTTTGTCGAAAGCCACCAACGTCAATTAGAAATTGTTTGCGGTAGAGGGTATTTGCCCCGCTATACGCGTACATAGAGTCGTTGATGGAAGTTTGACTCCGCTTGATAACACCGACGATACTAGAGAATTCAACGGTTTGAGATTTACCTAAAAGCGACGTTCGATTTTGAACATCCATATTGGCGGTGACGGCGGATGTATTCATATCGCGGTCATGGATGAAGAAATTCATATACTTCATCAGGGCGTCCTTTTCTGGAATCGTATCAGCGTCGTTGCTGAGAATATACTCACCCTGGGCAAAGTACATGCCAATATTGAAGGCGTGGGCCTTGCCCTTGTTTTTCTCAATTTCAACGGTTCGTAGCCGTGGATAGACGGACTGCAACCGTTGAATAATGGTGGCCGTCTTGTCAGTCGAACCATCGTTCATGACTAGGACCTCGTAGTTCGTATAATTGAGCTGGGTAAATAAGTATATGATGGTTTCTTCAATCATGACTTCTTCGATGGTTTCTTCAATCATGACTTCTTCGTTGTGCGCCGGGATCATGATGGTAATCATTGGTTGCTGTTCAGCCGGAATGTACTGCCAGTCATCATCACGCTTATTGGTCTTGATAAAGCGGTAGGATAGCGCGCCGGCGAACCAGAAAAAAGAGCCAACGATGGGGTAGAGGCATAAAATCAGGAGTGCGATGTTGATTACCGATTTAAATAAGGTTGCGGCGAATATGTGGTCAATAAAAATATTTGTCATGGCGCCCCCTGGTTAATCGTTAATATCGTCTAAATTATTTTGTTGATAAAGTTGCTGAATCTGATTAGTATCGAGATTTTGTTCTGGCTTGACCCGGTAGTGGCGGGTATGTTCACGAAATTCGGCATTGCCGAAACGGTCCGCCATGAACTGAGCGAGCAGTTGCTGCCGTTTTTTCTGATTAATGGGATTAAAGGTTGGCCACTGTTCAACGACACGTTCACGCTTACGATTCTGTATAATGGTCATGGTCACTGCAAAAAGGGATGCGAGTGCAAAGCAAAAGGCCAGTAAGATACCGATGAACTTAAATTCGAAAAGACCTTCATGGTAGTGCCAGAAACGCGGAATGTGTGGATTATAACTTGACCAAATGGAAAGGACTGTCACGGTGATGGGCACAATCACTGCGATCCAACCCACGATACCAACGATCGTTTGGCGAATCTTGAGTCCCCAATGGCCAGTGTCAAAGTACGCATCAGAGTATAGTTGTTGCCGATTAACATCATCAGTGGTTGGTTTAGGCATCGTGGTTCTCCTTTGTGGTTGATTGCTGGGGATTGATTGGATGGCCGAATAAGTAGCCTTGGCGAATGCTGATTTGCAGTTGCTCGGCGAGCTGTTCATCGGCCTCATTTTCGATTCCCATTAGAATTAGATCAATATTGTTTTCCTTAGAGAGCTGATTCCAGAATTGGAGGTTCAGGTCCAGCCAGACGGATGGGTCTTCCTTGCGAAATGAGCGCATTGAGCATTTGAGCGTGTCGATATCTTTTAAAAGCCACTGAATGTTTTTAAGATTGGCTAGACTTGCACCGACGTTATCGATTCCAAACTGCATGCCGTAACCGCGGGCTTCACGAATTCGCCGCCGAAATAGGCGTTTATTGATACGACGTGGTTGGTATTGAGGTGTGTACTCAATTGCCAAGTGCATCGGTTCGATGTTCGCAATTGCCCAGCGAACAAAATAACGGAATTCGGGACTGATGATTTGTTCGTATTCTAAATTGATTGATAACGTAATCGCTTCATCAGGTAGCGCCTTAAAGGTATCTTCAAGCAGGAAGATCACCCGCTGAAGTGGAAGTGAGTCAAGTTGTGGTGGTAATGACCACGAACCATCAGTATTTTGTTGACGCAGGAGACATTCATAGCCGGTAGTGCGGCCACGAAAATCGACTTGTTTTTGAATAAAGTAGCGTAGATTAAAATCATCATTTTCAAGGTAATTGTTGGAACGTTTGCGGGAGTACCAATAGTAAGTACCAATCGTCAGGATGAAGATGACCGCAATTGAGCCTGTCAACCACAGTAATCCTATTTCTAATTGTGCTAGACTCATCTAATATAATCTCCGTAAGAAAAACTTATGGTAACAGGAAAGGCGACTAACCGTCGTAGTTGACAGTGTCAAACATTTTGACATTATAGGCCTAATTTTGCACAGTTTCAACAAAAATTATCTCTTGATAAATAGAAATAATTTTTGATTAGCGTTAATCAGTCCTGTCTTATGAACGAATCGCGCAACCGCACATCAACACTGTTTAGCCAACTAAACCACCAGTGATTGACGGGATTTTAGTGGTCGCTTATAATCGATAATGACTTTGACGGATATTTTAATAAGTATAGAAGAGGGTTATCATAAAATGAAAATTGTTTTAACGGGTTCAATCGGTCGTATTAACCAGACCTTGGTACCTAAGCTGACCCATGCTGGTCATGAAGTGACGGTCATCAGTCATCAAGCAATTCGCAGTAGTTTGATAAAGGTTTTTCGCGCAACCCCTGCCATTGGTCGACTTGATGACGAAGCGTTTTTGACCAAGACGTTCATGGGCGCTGACGTGGTATACCTCATGGTAACTGGTATAGCGGCGAGTGATGATCTTTATACCGCTGCCAAACGACAAGCGGACATCTATGCCGCTGCGATCAAGGCAGCCGGCGTAAAACGAGTGGTGAATCTGAGTAGCGTGGGGGCCGACTTGGGACCAGAAGTCGGTGCACTTTACATGTATCATATTATCGAACAAACGTTAACAACCGCTTTACCAGACGTGGACTTAACGTTTATCCGCCCAACGGCAATGTACTATAATTTACTGAGCAGTGTGCCAACCGTTAAAAAGAGTCATCGAATCTACACAAATGCCAATTTGGCTGTTAAGAACGTGTGGGTTGCGCCGGTCGACGTTACAACTGTACTGATTAAGGCGCTGACCGAACCGACACCGGGGCAAACGGTGACATATGTTGCGAGTGATGAGAAAACTTATTTGGAAGTTGCTTCCGTACTGTCACAGGCTCTTAAAATGCCGGATTTGCGCGTTTCACAAGTGCCTGATGAGGTCATGCAAGATCATTTAGTGACTGCCGGAACCCCGGTCGCATTTGCACGGGAATATGTTAAAACGGTCGCTTACCAGCGTGACCACGATTTTTACGCGGATTATCGAGTACATCAACCTCGATTAGGCGATGTTAAACTTGCTGACTTTGCCCAAGTCTACGCTGAAGATTACCATAATCAACAAGTTCTTAAACACTAGTAGGCGTTAGATGCAGCCGTGCCTACTAAAAAACACCCCTGAGTTAAACGACTCAGGGGTGTTTTAGACTGCCATCATTGCTTAGCGAACCATCAGTTCTAAGCGACAAATGCAAAGTAGAGAATGAAGACGACCATCATCGTCCACATGAGGGCGTTTACTTCACGCCAACGGCCTTTGACCGTCATGGTGATTGGGTAGAAGATAAAGCCAACGGCCAAACCTTCTGAGATACTGTAAGTTAGTAGCATCATAATCATGGTGAAAAAGGCTGGGACGGCGATTTCAAACTTGGTCCAATCAATATATTGAACGTTTGATAACATTAAAATACCAACGATAATCAGGGCTGAAGCGGTCACCGCGGACGTAATCACCGTCAAAATTGGAGAGAAAAAGGCGGCGATGGCAAACAAGAGGGCAACGAAGACGGAAGATAACCCAGTACGGGCCCCCACGGCAACGCCGGAAGTCGATTCAACATAAGCCGTCGTCGGTGACGTGCCAAAGACTGCTCCTAAAGTTGTGGCGAGTGCACCACTAAAGAGCGCTTTACCAACGCCTTTGACTTCGCCGGATTCTTTGTCCACCATGCCGGCTTCGGTTGCCACCCCAACCAAGGTTCCCGACGTATCGAAAAGGCCAATGATGAAGAACGTCAGGATGACAATGATCATTTGAAACGAATTAATATTACCAAGGTGTGTCACAGCTTGACCAAAAATCGGTTGAACGCTCGGAACCCCACTGATAATCCCAGTTGGTAGGGGAATAATACCGAAGATCATTCCGACTGCGGCGGTGATGAACATGCCCCAGAAAATACCACCAGTTACATTAGCGGTGACTAGCATGATGCCGACGATAATCCCGAAAATCGCCAACAAAACGGTGGGACTGTGCAAGTTACCCAGGGCGACCGCGTTGGACTTATTCGCAACGATAATCCCAGAGGTTTGTAGTCCTGAAAAAGCAATGAACAAGCCAATTCCGGCAGATACGGCGTATTTTAGCGCACTTGGAATCAAGTTGATCAGTTTATCGCGTAACTTGGAGAGCGTTAGTAGGATGAAAAGAATTCCGGCAACAAAGACTCCCGCCAAAGCGGTTTGCCAGGGAATGTGCCATTCCTGGACAACTGTATAAGTAAAGAAGGCATTCAGCCCCATCCCCGGTGCTAATGCTACGGGAAAGTTGGCAACTAGCCCCATCAAGAGACAACCAACAATGGCCGCTAAAATCGTTGCGGTGAAGACGGCGGTCTTACTCATACCAGTACTTCCCAATAGTTCGGGATTTACGGCTAAAATATATGACATGGCTAAAAAGGTCGTCAGACCACCAATCAACTCGCGGCGGACTGAAGTGCGGTTTTCACGCAAATGAAATAATTGTTCTAGAATAATGACCCACTCCTAAAATTAATAAAAAACTAACAATTCAACAATTGTCTAGTATAACATACTGATTTTTAGGGTAACAGGGGATTAATCAGTTTATTGCCTCACGATGGCTTGTTTTTGGAATGGACCAGGTTTAGATGACTCTTCGGCAGCATGGGCAAGTTTTATGCCAAGTCGAAAGAAAGTTACTTTAAAAAAAGTCTTCACCGGTACGACGGTTGACATTCAGCAAAAAATGGCAGTATAAAGCAATCAATAGAATGAGAGCGGCTATTAAGTAGCAGAACAAAAAAACAGCGGTTCACTGCCAGATTAGGACTGTGAACCGCTGCTTTTAAGCGTCATAATTAAGGTTGTTCTGTTTCATTGAGACCGACTGATTCATCATCAACCGTGTTTTCGGCTGCGTGGCGGTTGAAGAGTAAGTTAAGGCCAACTGCGGCTACACTACCAACGACCACCCCGTTGCTCAACATGATTTGAAGTGCACCAGGTAAGAATTGGAAGATATTGGTTTGCACCGTGACGCCCAAACCAAGACCAATCGAAACGGCTGCCACGAGTAAATTATTGTTATTGCGGAAATCGACTTGAGCTAACATTCGAATCCCTTGAATGCCAACGATCCCGAACATGACGACCATGGCGCCACCAAGTACTGGGTCGGGGATAATCGTCGCTAGCGCACCAATCTTAGGCAGTAGGCCCAATACAACTAAGAACGCAGCGGAAAAGTAAATTGGCTTTCGCGTCTTGACACCAGATAATTGAACGACGCCGACATTTTCAGAAAACGTTGAATAGGGGAAGGTACTGAACAAGCCACCGAGGATGACGGCAATTCCTTCTGCCCGGTAACCACGTTTTAAATCGTCGCCTTCAATTTTACGACCGGTAATGTCGCCAAGGGCAAAGAAGACCCCGGTCGATTCAACCATCGTTGTTAAGGAGACGAGGATCATGGTCAAAATGGATGACCATTCAAAGTGCGGGGTCCCAAAGTAAAAGAGGGTCGGTAAATGGAACCAGCTAGCTTCAGCGACGGGTTTTAAAGAAACCATCCCCATTGCCCCGGCAATCAAAGTCCCAACTAAAATACCAATCAGAATCGAAACGGATTTCATGAAGCCACGTGCAAACACGCTAATTAATAAAATAATTGCGATGGTGAGAAAACCAATGCCAAGTGCTTGCAAGTTACCGAAATCCTTGGCACTGGTGTCGCCGCCACCAAGATTTTGGAAGGCGACCGGAATCAGCGTGAATCCAATAATTGTGATTAGCGATCCCGTAACGACTGGTGGAAAGAGGTTCTTGATCTTTGAAAATAAGCCGGCAATCAGAAAAATAAAAATACCAGCACCAATGATTGAGCCATACATGGTCCCCAGCCCATATGTTTTACCGATTTGAATCAACGGATTGACGGCTTGAACGGCACAGCCAAGCACGACGGGAAGCCCGATTCCTGTTAGTGGTGTACGTTTTAATTGTAGGAACGTTGCGATCCCACACATGAAAATGTCGATTGAGACTAGGTAAGTTAATTGTTCTTGGCTGAAATGCAAGGCCGCGCCAATCAATAATGGCACGAGCACATCACCCGAATACATAGCTAACAGATGTTGAAACCCTAAAATGGCCGCCTTAACATTGGTAATTTTAGGTGCTGCGGATACTTCCTTCAAATCAATCTTCCTCTCTCGATTAAGCTGATTTGCCTATAAAAAAAGTCACCCCGGCAAACGGGATGACCTCGTTTGCTTATAGTCCAACCTTTACGGGGTTGGGTAGAAACTCGTCAACCATATCATGACATTATATAGGCAATTACCACTTATTTGAATGAGACTTATTCTAGCACAGATGAAAACCGAATACAAATGTAGCCGAATAAATTAATGTTCGTGAAAACGATATTTTTTTTGGAAGATGAAAATGAAAACGTTCACTTTTGTGATTGTTGATTATGCCAAAGTAGCACTGCCATTTCTAGTGTTTGGGTCTGTTCAGGATCGTCCAAGTTCAACGTTAGCATTTTTTCGATCTTTTTAAGGCGGTAAATCACCGTATTGCGGTGAATATCTAGGTGGCCGGCCACTTCGGCAATGTTTTGATGGTAATAAAAATAGCCATACAGGGTTGTGAGTAGATTAAGTTGTTCATTCGCACTGACACCACTGACGAGTCCACCTAAGACCCGTTCGACAAACGATCGCGCTTCATTTTGTGGGATCAGTGAAATTAGTTCCTTGACGTACTTGGGCCGATAGATCGTGACTGCGTGGGGACTGTTTTTGCTGAGTGCCAAGGCTTCTGCCGCTTCATTATAGGTTGTTGCGAGTTCGGTTAGTGGTAGAGTCGAATAACTGTAGCCAGCAATCAAACGCGCCTGTCTGTCCAACTTTGGCTGAATAAATTGAACGAGGGCGGTCAGGAAGTGCTGGGCATTTTGTTGGTCATTGATTAATAAGACCAATTGCTGCTTTAATGAAAAAACAATGACGGATGCTTGGTATTCTTTAATAAACCACAGTGTCAGTTGCTGAACCTGTTCCAAGAGATGGTTACTTAAGAGGGCCTGGTGATTAGTCGTGACTAGAATGGTGGCGCAGTGGAACTTCGTACTCGGATCAATATTGCGGGCTTTCAGAGTCTTATTCACGAGGTCGTTTGAAATACCGCCATCCATTACATTTAAGTAGAAACCACTTTGGTTGCGGAATGCGGATTCATTTAACATGTCCACCCGACCATTGACGAAACTCAAGGTGTTTAAGACGACTTGCGTCAGCATCTGATCAGTTGAGTTGGCCGGGTCCAAGTCGACGACGCCTACAAAGGCCTTATTTTCCTTATAAGCCGAAAATAGTGGCATGATGGTCAGGTCATTTGCTTGGTAAGGGAGAATGACGCGGGTATTGAGGTTGAAATAGTCGATATCGGTTTGATTGCGTAAAAAATCAGTCAAGGTATTGCGGGTCATCGGTAAATCTTGGGAAGCACTGACCACCCGAAAATGACTATCCATTAAGAAGAGAGGATGATGAATTAGCTCGCTACATTTATTCAAGACCGTGGTGTTCGTTGGGTCTTTGAGCAACAAATCCGCTAGTGTTTGGTTTGCCTTGACGATGCGACTGAGCTCATTAGTTTGTGACTTTAAGATGATGCTCAGCATTTTGCGCATGGTTTCAGAAATCAACTCATCACCGGGCGTAATAATGATTGGAAAAGCGAGTTCGTTCGCTAATTCAATCACTTTTTTTGGTAAATGGTCAACGTAACGATGATCCTTAAATCCGAGACCAGCACAGTTGGCATTGTGCATCGCCTTGATCAAAGTTAGTGGGTCGGTGGTTGTATTGACGAAGGGATAGCCGTTCGTAATTAAAAACTGACCATTAGCAAGGTAGTCAGCAATGTCAGGTGACTCGATCATTCCGATATTACTAATTTCGCGTTTGAGACCGCGTTCACCCGCAATTACCCGCATATGTTGCATTGATGGTGTTTGTAATAGTGTTTGTAAACGCATGGTAAGTCCCCCTAAAATTAGTTATCTTTAACAAGTAGTATACCGATAATTTGGCAGTTTGACTATAATTAAATGAAAAACAGATTAAAAACAAATGAAGCGTCGAACCAGTGTTATGGGTTAAGGAATTTAAGTATTGGAAAGGTTTATCCTCATTTAAGCGCAGGAGTAGCCGGCGCAGGACTGCTGAAGAAAGTTTTGTTTAGTGTAAATTCACCTGGTTAGGGCGTTGGATGCCGACATACAGAAACGGGGTTCGCTCGGGTTGAGACTTCCAGTTAGCTAAGTGAAAGTTCACCCCTCAACGTTGCCGTTGAGATAATCTTCAGTTTCAACCCGTCTGAACTTCACCGGCTTCCAGTGCTGAGTATTGTCAGCAACGCCTTTCAGTCGAGGTGGTGTTCAAGTGATGGGTGGACTTAACTTTTGCTGAGTTTGTTGTTGCTCATAAAGGGTAGATTTCGCATATAATGATATTTTGATAGACCATTTGTTGCTAAATTAGCACGTTAAGATTGAAACAGTCATTAAAGTGAATTGATGGTCTCCCAGCTTTAATTGAAGTTCTAATATCAACGGATTCAACGACCAATGGTACTAATATTAGGCGACCGCTCATCATTTATTCTTAGAGGCCGGAATAAGACGATCACGTGTCACGATTGGAAATCTATTGAACTCGCCAGGTTCCTCAATGATGCTTGTCAACATAAAGGGCAAATGACCAAAGTCGTCAGATAATTAACGCGACTTAAGTTGATTAGTCCTTGACAGTTGTGGTGGAGTTCGTTACACTTAGTCCAATTAAACAAGCACCTTTAACTTAGTCCTGTGAGGCTAACAAGGGGAACGGTCATGTAGGGTCTCCCACGCTTTTCGCAGGAAAACAGGGTGACTCTTTTTTTACCCCGTGGATTAAGGTGAAATTACAGAAATGGAGCTGACAAACTAATGGCACGAGAAGTCGTTGATGCAATGACCATGCGCCGCGCGCTGACGCGGATCACTTATGAGATTATTGAGCAGAATAAGGGTGTTGGTAACCTGGTATTTATCGGTATCAAGACTCGTGGGATTTTTTTGGCCCAACGGTTAGCGCAACGATTGAAACAGTTGGAAGGCGTTGACGTGCCAGTTGGTTCGTTAGATATCACGTTATATCGGGATGATCATCATGCGGTTGATGTTGCCGGTCAAGCGAAGCTAAATGGTGCTGATATTCCGGTTGATATCAATGGCAAACACGTTATCTTGGTCGATGATGTCTTATTTACAGGCCGAACAGTTCGGGCTGCGCTAGATGCCTTGATGGACCATGGACGTCCCGCAAAGATTTCGTTAGCGGTCTTAGTCGATCGTGGACATCGTGAATTACCGATCCGGCCTGATTTTATTGGTAAAAATATTCCAACGGCCTTGGATGAACAAGTCAGTGTCGCCCTTGAAGAACACGACGGACATGATGGAATTAGTATTGAAAAATTAGAAGAATGATTTAATTGAATAAAACCATTTAATTGTTTCCAGAGAGGAACGAAACGGTTTGGTCATGCGTGACCACTTAATCGGAGTCTAGCCTCTTTGCAAACATTTTTGCGGAAGCTAGACTTTTTTTATATACAAAGGAGACGGCAATAGCCATGAAAACGAGTCAAAACCTAGTTAGTGTTGAACAATTTAGTAATCAGGACGTGATGGCCTACTTGAAGTTGGCCCAAGCTTTCAAGAATGGGAAAACGGTACAACTGTCACAGCCAACGTTTGCGATGAACTTATTTTTTGAGAATAGCACCCGCACACATACAAGTTTTGAGATGGCCGAACGACGATTAGGATTACAGGTGATTTCGTTTGACCCAAAGACTAGTTCCGTGACTAAGGGCGAAAGCTTGCTGGATACTTTGAAAACGATTGAAGCCATTGGCGTCAACTTGGCAGTGGTTCGGCATCCACGCGATCGTTATTATCAACCACTTCTCGACGCCGGGTTTGACATGAGTTTGATCAATGCTGGTGATGGTAGTGGGCAACATCCGTCACAATCGTTGTTGGATATGCTAACTATTTATGAAGAATTTGGTCATTTTGATGGTTTAAAGATAGCTATTGTGGGTGACTTGGCCCATTCACGTGTGGCCCGTTCCAATATGGCGTTACTGACGCAACTAGGAGCCCAGGTTTACTTTGGCGGCCCCAAAGAATGGTATGGCCGTGACTTTGAAGCATACGGCGAATATCAGACGATGGACCAGTTAGTCGCAACGATGGACGTCATGATGTTATTACGTGTCCAACACGAACGATTATCGCAAGTGAACAATCAGACCTTCGATGCGTCTGCCTATCATCAACAGTATGGTTTAACAGCTGAGCGCGCCGCACGAATGCCCAAGCATGCGATTATCATGCATCCGGCCCCCGTTAATCGAGGTGTTGAGCTAGCGAGTGACTTAGTTGAAGCGCCGCAATCACGAATTTTTCAGCAGATGACGAATGGTGTTTATATTCGGATGGCAATGGTGGCGAGCGTCCTCGCTCATCAAGGATTAATTTCAGCAACTCAAGTGGAGGTTTAACGCATGACAACATTAATTAAGAATGCTCAAGTGTGGCAAGCAGGGCAGTTACAAACAACGGATATCCTGATTGCCGAGGGCCGAATTAAGGCGATCGGGCATCAACTGCACGATCAGTTTGGACCGGCGGATCACGTCATTTGTGCCGATCAGCACTTTGTTAGTCCGGGATTTGTCGACGTACACGTCCATTTACGCGATCCTGGTCAAACAGCGAAGGAAACGATTGCGACCGGAACGTTAGCCGCGGCGCATGGCGGTTTCACAACGGTCGGAGCAATGCCTAATGTGGATCCGGTACCCGATACACCTAAGCGGGTCGCGACGATGGTGGCGCGTAATCAGCAGGAAGCACATGTTCACGTCGCACAATATGCCAGCATTACGACTGGGCGGACTAGTGAACAGCTCGTTGACTTTGCCGGCATCAAAGCTGCGGGGGCCTTTGCCGTCAGTAACGATGGTTCCGGTGTTCAAACGGCCGGAACCATGTTTGCAGCCATGCAAGGTGCTGCTAAAGTTGGGTTGCCATTAGCGGCACACGTTGAGGATGATTCGCTTTATCATCATGGCGTGATGAACGCGGGGCCCGTTGCTGATCGGCTAGGATTGCCTGGTATCAATAATGTTTCAGAAGCGTCCCAAGTGGCTCGTGATGTCATGTTGGCGGAAGCGAGTGGGGTTCACTACCATGTTTGTCACGTCTCAACGGCGGAAAGTTTACGCGTGATTCGCAATGCGAAAGCAGCTGGCATCAACGTGACTTGTGAAGTATCGCCCCATCATTTACTCCTTTGTGATGAAGATATTACGATGGATAACCCGATGTTAAAGATGAATCCACCGTTGCGTTCAGCCAAGGATCGCGCAGCGTTAGTTGCGGGATTGTTGGATGGCACGATCGACATGATTGCGACGGACCATGCGCCGCATACTGATGCCGAAAAACAGGGCAGCATGAAGACGGCAGCCTTCGGGATTACTGGGATTGAGACTGCCTTTGCCACGCTATATACGGCGCTGGTCAAGACCCGGTTACTGACGCTCGGTCGTTTAATTGAACTGATGAGCACGCGTCCGGCTGAACTATTTGGCTTAAATACAGCCGGCCGGTTGGTAGTGGGGGCACCGGCTGATCTAACCATTATTGATTTAGATCATCAATATGAAATCGAAGCGGCCACCATGTTATCGAAGGGGCACAATTCCCCGTTTATCGGTTGGCCCGTTTATGGCAACGTCTTAATGACACTAGTTGACGGTAAGTTGGCATATGGAAAGGGAACGCAAGCATGAAACGATACTTAGTACTTGAAGATGGTACGATTTACCCCGGCACGGGGTTTGGTGCGACAACGGCCACGGTTGGTGAATTAGTCTTTAATACCGGCATGAGTGGTTATCAAGAGTCGATCACAGACCAGTCTTATAATGGCGAAATCTTGATGTTTACGTATCCTTTGATTGGAAATTACGGCATTAATCGGGATGACCATGAGTCAATCAAGCCAACTTGTAAGGGCGTTGTTGTTCACGAAGTTGCCCGACGAGCCAGTAATTGGCGTAATGCTCAGTCGTTGGACGATTATCTAAAACAGAATGCGATTCCTGGCATTATGGATATTGATACGCGGGCGGTCACTAAACATATCCGAACGAAGGGCGCGATGAAGGCCACCATCGTCGATAACGTCTTACCAGATACGGTTGACCGGCTCAAAGTCACGGCATTAAATCGGGCCGTTGTTGCCCAGAGTTCAACGAATAACGCCTATCCCAACCCAGCGACAGGCCCCAACGTGGTCGTCGTTGACTTTGGGTTGAAGCATTCGATTTTACGCGAACTAGCAAAGCGTCAATGTAACTTGACGGTGTTGCCGTACAATACTACGGCGAGTGAAATCATGGCTTTGAATCCGGATGGTGTGATGTTGACGAACGGCCCTGGTGATCCCAAAGATGTTCCGGGAGCCTTAGAGATGATCAGAGAAGTGGAAAAACATGTGCCGCTATTTGGAATTTGTCTCGGACATCAACTTTTTGCGCTAGCAAACGGTGCGGACACGTTCAAGATGAAGTTCGGACATCGTGGGTTTAACCATCCCGTTCGTGAGATTGCAACTGGGCGGATTGATTTTACGTCGCAAAACCATGGTTACGCGGTGGATCGGGATTCATTAGCGCAGACTGACTTGTTAATCACCCATGAGGAGATTAATGATGGTACCGTGGAAGGCTTGCGGCATCGTGACTACGCGGCCTTTTCCGTGCAATATCATCCGGACGCAGCGCCGGGTCCTCACGATGCTGATCATATTTTTGACGAATTTATTGATTTGATGGCGGCTAATCAAGCAACCCAGAAAGGAAGCCAATTCAATGCCTAAACGGACAGATATTCATAAAATTATGGTAATTGGTTCAGGACCAATTATTATTGGTCAGGCCGCAGAATTTGATTATTCTGGGACACAAGCTTGCCTGGCATTAAAAGAACTCGATTATGAAGTGGTCTTGGTCAATTCTAACCCCGCAACGATTATGACGGACAAAGAAATTGCGGACCAGGTCTACTTGGAACCAATTACACTTGAATTTGTTTCACAGATTCTCCGCAAAGAACATCCGGATGCGGTTTTGCCAACTTTAGGCGGCCAGCAGGGCTTGAATATGGCGATGGAATTATCTAAATCGGGTATTCTCGATGAGTTGCACATTGAACTGTTAGGAACGAAGCTCAGCGCAATTGATCAGGCGGAAGACCGGGAACAGTTTAAGGCACTGATGGAAGAATTGGGCGAACCCGTGCCAGCTTCTGGTATTGCGCGGACGGTTGACGAAGCGTTGGCTTTCGCTGAGCAAGCTGGTTATCCGGTCATCGTGCGACCAGCCTTTACGATGGGGGGGACTGGCGGTGGCATCGCCGAGACGCCCCAACAGTTACACGACATTACCGAAAATGGGTTGGCGTTATCACCAGTGACCCAAGTTCTGATCGAACAAAGTATTGCCGGGTACAAAGAAATTGAGTTTGAAGTTATGCGTGATGCTGCGGATAATGCGATGGTCGTCTGCAATATGGAAAATTTTGACCCCGTGGGGATTCATACCGGTGATTCAATCGTCTATGCACCTGTTCAAACGTTAGCAGATCGCGAAGTGCAATTATTACGGGATGCTGCTTTGAAGATTATTCGGGCGTTGAAGATTGAGGGGGGCTGTAACGTTCAGTTGGCCCTCGATCCGAATAGTTTTAATTACTATATCATTGAAGTAAATCCGCGGGTCAGTCGCTCATCAGCGTTAGCCTCCAAAGCGACTGGTTACCCAATTGCTAAGATGGCTGCCAAGATTGCAGTCGGCTTGCATTTGGATGAAATTAAAAATCCGGTGACGGGAACCACTTACGCTGAATTCGAGCCAGCGTTGGACTATGTAGTTTGCAAGATTCCTCGCTGGCCGTTTGATAAGTTCACCCATGCTGATCGTCGTTTGGGCACTCAGATGAAGGCGACCGGCGAAGTCATGGCGATTGGGCGCAATATTGAAGAAGCCACACTAAAGGCGGTCCGATCACTAGAAATTGGAGTGCACCACGTTGAAGAACCCGCTTTGCGTAGTGTTGATGATGATGTACTCAGCGATAAGCTCATTCATGCGCAGGATGATCGGTTATTCTACTTAACGGAAGCAATTCGCCGCGGTTACCCGATTGATGAATTAGCCGAACTCACCAAGATCAACGTGTTCTTCCTGGATAAACTATTACACATTATTGAAATCGAACAAGCTTTGCGTACCCATACGGATGACATAGAGACACTAACTGTTGCTAAACGCAATGGCTTCGCCGATCAAACGGTAGCTGACTATTGGCACGAAACAATCGATCAGGTTCGCGACTTCCGCTTAGCGCACAAACTAGCGCCCGTTTATAAGATGGTCGATACTTGTGCCGGTGAGTTTGCTTCGGAGACACCTTATTACTACGGCACTTATGAGTTTGAAAATGAGAGTATTGTCACGAAACGCCCATCCGTTTTAGTGTTAGGGTCAGGGCCGATTCGCATTGGGCAAGGGGTGGAATTCGACTATGCTACCGTTCACTCCGTTAAAGCCATTCAAAAAGCTGGCTATGAAGCGATTATCATGAATAGTAATCCGGAAACCGTCTCGACCGATTTCTCAGTATCAGACAAATTGTACTTCGAGCCACTGACGATTGAAGATGTCTTAAACGTGATCGAACTTGAAAAACCAGTGGGCGTGATTGTGC
The DNA here is from genome assembly GCF_022549155.1 of Lactiplantibacillus sp. ME-2. Taxonomy (NCBI): domain Bacteria; kingdom Bacillati; phylum Bacillota; class Bacilli; order Lactobacillales; family Lactobacillaceae; genus Lactiplantibacillus; species Lactiplantibacillus sp. ME-2. The sequence continues at coordinate 112,799 of NZ_JAKZEQ010000001.1, read as the reverse complement.
AATTTGGTGGTCAAACAGCGATTAACTTAGCGAAACCATTGGCTGACCATGGTATCAAAATATTAGGGACGAGTGTGGCGGATGTCAACCGTGCGGAAGACCGTGACGAATTTGATAAGGTCATCAAAGCTTTAGCTATTCCACAACCGGCTGGTGATACGGCAAGTGATGAAGCAACCGCGCTAGCTATTGCGGATAAGTTGGGCTATCCCGTCCTTGTCCGGCCCAGTTATGTCCTTGGTGGCCGGGCGATGGAAATTGTCAAGAAGCGGACCGACTTAGACTATTACATGCATAACGCGGTCAAGGTGTCGCATGACCACCCCGTTTTAGTGGACAGTTATTTGGTCGGGAAGGAATGTGAAGTTGATGCCATTTGTGACGGTCAAACAGTCTTGATTCCGGGAATTATGGAACACATCGAACGGGCGGGTGTCCATTCTGGCGATTCGATGGCCGTTTATCCGCCACAGTCACTTTCGGCGGCGGTCCAAGCACAAATTGTGGATTATACTGAAAAATTAGCCATTGCGCTCAACTGTGTCGGGATGATGAACATTCAATTCGTAATCCACGACGACCAAGTTTATGTGATTGAAGTCAATCCGCGCGCGAGCCGGACGGTGCCATTCTTAAGCAAGGTCACGAACATTCCGATGGCTCAAGTTGCGACTCGGGCAATCCTTGGCCAGTCATTGGCTGAACAAGGTTATCAGACTGGCTTGGTCACACCGGGTCCCTTAGTACACGTCAAAGCGCCGGTCTTTTCATTTTCAAAGTTGAATCGTGTGGATAGTTTGTTGGGACCAGAAATGAAGTCAACGGGTGAAGTCATGGGCAGCGATGTCACGATGGCAAAGGCACTTTACAAAGCCTTTGAAGCGGCTAAGCTACACGTGCCGAGCCATGGTAACGTACTTTTGACTGTCCGGGATGAAGACAAGCCAGAAACAGTGGCGTTAGCCAAGCGGTTCCATGCGTTGGGCTACCAATTGCTAGCGACTCGGGGAACGGCGACTGCTCTGACCACACACGGGTTACCCGTTACGACCGTCGACAAGATCGATAGTGGCGAGCATGATTTACTGCATCGCATGGAAGCTGGCGAAATTCAAGTCGTCATTAATACGGTTTCGGATGAAGAACAGGCTGAAAATGATGGTACCCTGATTCGAAACACGTCAATTATGCACGGTATTCCATTGTTTACGGCCTTAGATACGGTCGCGGCAATTTTGCAAGTACGAGAATCACAGTCATTTGTAACGCAGGCGCTCTAAATCAGGACACCCGCCGATAAGCTTGATCATAGGAGGAAAACGATGGGACGATTAACAGTAAATTTAGCCGGTGTCACGTTCAAAAATCCGGTTATGCCGGCTAGTGGTACGGCGGCATATGGTCAACAGATGGCTCAACAGTTAGACCTGAGTGCGTTGGGGGGGTTGGTCATCAAGTCGACCACCGCCGAACCGAAAGCGGGCAACCCACGACCAACGACCGCGGAAACAACCGCGGGGTGGCTCAATGCAATTGGACTCAAAAATCCCGGAATTGACAATGTGCTGGCCGATAAATTACCGTGGTTAGCGACTCATTATCCAGATTTACCGATTATTGGGAGTGTCGCGGGGGCGAGCTTTGATGAATACGTGGCAGTCGCACGAAAAATGGCGTCGGCACCTAACGTCAAATTATTGGAAATCAATATTTCATGTCCAAACGTCGACCATGGCGGCCTAGCATTTGGAACTGATCCAGCGACGGTAACGGCGTTGACTAAGGCGATTGTTGCCGCGGTCGATAAACCAGTTTTCATGAAGCTGACCCCGAATGTCACTGATATTGTCCCAATTGCACTCGCTGCCGAAGCTGGTGGAGCGGCTGGACTGACGATGATTAACACGTTAACGGGTATGGGCATCGATTTAGCCACACGTCAACCGATCTTAGCGCATGGTACGGGCGGTTTATCTGGAAAAGCCATTCATCCACTTGCTGTTCGGATGATCCATGACGTGCGTCAACATACCAAGTTGCCGATTATTGGCGTTGGTGGCGTGTTCACGCCGGCTGATGTGTTGGAATTTTACCTGGCTGGTGCAAATGCTGTTCAAGTTGGGGCCGCAACGTATGGTCACCCGACTGCTTGTACAGACATTATTGCTGGATTACCGGCGGCGATGGATCAGTACGGGATCACCAGCTTGCAAGCGTTGATTCAGGAGGTCCAAGGATGAAGCGACCAATTATCATTGCGTTAGATTTTCCCACCGCCGAACGGGCCTTAGCTTTTTTAGACCAATTTCCGGCTGATTTACATGTCACTGTCAAAATCGGCATGGAGTTATTTTATGCAGCGGGACCGAGTATTGTGACGGACGTGCAAGCTCGCGGCCATGCGGTTTTCTTAGATTTGAAACTACATGATATTCCCAATACCGTCGAATCCGCAATGCGGGTGATCGGGCGGTTAGGGGTAACCTATACAACGGTTCATGCTGCGGGTGGGCACGTGATGCTTTCAGCCGCCAAACGAGGATTGGTCGCGGGTGCAATGGCCGCTGGAGTCACTGCCCCCAAGTTATTAGCGATTACGCAGTTAACTTCGACTAATCAAGCTATTTTGAATCAGGACCAGCAAATCATGGGAACGATTCGGGCGAGTGTCGTGCATTATGCCAAACTAGCACGGGCGAGTGACTGTGATGGCGTCATTTGTTCCGCCCAAGAAGTTCAGGCGATTCATACGGCCGTCGGTGCCGATTTTCTCGGAATTACGCCGGGAATTCGGCCAGCGTCGGCGCAGTCAGATGACCAGCAACGGGTGATGACACCGGCTGCCGCTGCTAAGGCTGGGAGCAACGGTCTCGTCATCGGGCGGCCAATTACGCAGGCTGCAGAACCAGTTCAAGCTTACCGAGACATTATGACAGAATGGAGTAACTAATATGAGTGAAATTGCAGCAACTATCGCCACTGATTTGTTGACGATTAAAGCCGTTACACTACGACCAAACGACCCATTCACCTGGGCCAGTGGCATTAAAAGTCCAATTTATACGGACAATCGGCTGACGATTTCTTATCCGGCGGTCCGCCAGCATATCGCGCACGGAATCGCCGCCATCATCAAGCGTGAATACCCGGCGACCGAAGTGATTGCGGGGGTCGCAACGGCTGGCATTCCCCATGCAGCCTGGGTGGCGGAATTGTTAAATCTACCATTGATCTACGTTCGTGCTAAACCCAAGGATCACGGTGCTGGCCGGCAAATCGAAGGGGTGTTAAAGCCCGGTCAAAAAGTTGTCATGCTGGATGATCTGATTTCGACGGGTGGCAGTGTGTTACAGGCGGCTAAGGCCGTTCAAGCAGCAGGTGGCGATACTCAGGCTGTTGGAGCAATCTTCAGTTATGCCTTGGATGCGGCAACGCAAAACTTTGCCGCTGCGTCATTACCGCTGTTCAGTTTGTCCAACTATCCTGAACTAATCAAAGTTGCTCGCCAAGCAGATTACATTGATGACGAAGAATTAGCTTCGCTGCATACGTGGCGTCAGGACCCAGAACACTGGGGAGTGACTGATTAGGATTACGCGCCATAAATGGCTGGCATATTTAAAATAGTCATGAAAATTAAGCTGGATTATCCAGACGATTTTCATGACTATTTTAGTTACCGGCTCGTGCTAATATTAACCTGTGACAGATTGTTAAGACAATATAAAGAAATGAGGGAATATTCGATGTTAGCAATTTTAGTTGGCTTAGCAATCGGGATTGGGTTACCAATGCAAACGAGTATTAATTCGCGATTGCGCAATTCAGTGGGATCTCCATTTGGCGCCTCCCTAATATCTTTTGCTGTGGGGACGTTGTTTTTGGCGATAATGACACTAATTGATGTCCATACTTTAGGATTTTCGACGACGTTATTTACGAGTCAACCGGTTTGGATTTGGCTGGGTGGGCTATTGGGGGTCGTCTACTTAACTGGCAATATCTTGTTGTTTCCGAAGCTGGGTAGTGTTCAAACCGTTATTATGCCCGTGCTTGGTCAAATTTTGGCCGGGCTATTGATTGATAATTTTGGTTGGTTCGACTCACCCCAAAGTACATTGACGATGACCCGATTTTTGGGTGCAATTTTAGTCTTGGCGGGGGTCATCATCACCGTTGCGGCTCAGGGGTGGCTCGAACAGCGGCATAATCGAATCACTGAAACCGCGGAAAAAGATACAGCTACTGACACTGACCAAAGTGGCCTTGGAATTTGGCGTGCACTAGGTGTGGTTGCCGGAATGCTCAGTGCGATGCAAACTGCGGTCAATGGGCACCTAGGTCGGGTGCTTGGCTCCACAGTGCACGCGGCATTTGTTTCTTTTTTAGTTGGTACTCTGGGACTGATCGTCATCGTGTTAGTCTTGCGACCTCAATTCAAATTGATTAGGCCAACTAAGACGCCTAATCCTTGGTGGATGTGGATTGGTGGCATGATTGGTGCGCTGTATGTTTTGGGTAATGTTTACTTGGTTCCGGTCGTTGGCACTGGTTTAGCGGTCGTCATTGTTTTAGTCGGACTGATGGCCGGTAGTTTAATGATTGACCAATTTGGCTGGTTTGCTTCAAAAAAGAACCCAATTTCGGGGGTCCAGTTGATGGGCTTGCTCGTCATGATTGTGGGGGTTGTGCTAATTCGTGTCTTTTAAGCACTCTGAGGATTGGCGAGTGTCACCGGGTGATCGGTAAGGTGTTTTGAGGTCGAGGCTTGCAGCCGGATGAATAAGCGGCCGTGCGAGTTGCCCACATTAAGCCGTGACCACGTTCGTTAAAGCTTCTAAAATTTCAAATCAGGATGACAAAACGGTACTGGATGCCGGGCACGATAAGCCATTATAAATCCGACGCACATCTGGCAGCAGTGGCCGTCAACGTTGAGAATTAAGACGTGCAGCACACGGGTCACCTGGCTGAATAACGTGGTATTTAATGGACGCGATAATAAACATCTAACTTACGGGTTAGGTGTTTTTTTAGCCGGTTAAATATGCGATAATGAGACTAACTTAATGAGAACGTTTGTTCAGTTCAGAGGAGGAATTAGTGGTGAGCTTACAATTTGTATTGGGACCAGCCAAGATGGACCATCGCCGTACCATGGTGGCGCAGTTAGTGGCAACCTTGATGGCTAAGCCACAAGATCAGTTTTTTTATTTGGTACCGAACCATATTAAGTTCGATACTGAAGTTGACGTGTTGAACCGCTTGGCACAGGCATTTGGGCAACCAGATTTGTATGCCCAGACTCAGGTTCAGGTCTTTTCATTTACCCGTCTTGCTTGGTACTTGATGAAGAACGAAGCAGCTTATCAAGTACCACGACTCTCCGCTGCTGGGATTGACATGCTATTATATCGCATTCTACAACGACATGCCGATGAGCTGCGATTGTTTGGTGGTGAAATCTCGCAAACGGGTTTTGTGACTCAACTAGCTCGTGAAATTAATGAGTTACAGACCGCTAATTTGCAACCAGAAGATGTGGTTCAATTGGCAGCGAATGCTCAGGCGGGTGACTTGCAGGCTAAGCTACATGATCTGGCGATCGTTTACAAAGACTTCGTGGCGGCGACTGCAGATAAGTATCTTAAGCCCGCTGATATTCTCGTTCAATTGAATGCTTACTTACGGCGTCAAGACTTGCACGGAACGCACGTTTATGTGGAACTCGCTGGCTTTGCCCAATTACCGGCCCAGGAACAGGGAATCGTCACGACTATGCTGGAACAGGGCGCGGACGTGACAATCAGTTTGATGCTCGATCACAAAGTCGTTGACCGGGCGCCAGAAAATGGCACGCTGTTTTATCAATCTGGTCGGCTTTATTATCGGCTTTATCAGTATGCCCGTATTCGTCAGATTCCGGTTAGCCAAGATATTTATGCTGAAACGCCGCGCGTGGCTCCCGGCTTAGTGGCTCTCGATGATTTTTGGCGTGGTCAGCCCCAAGCGGCTACCGGTTACGAGGAGCCGAATACGAATGTGCATTTATTCCGGACCGATAGTCGACAGACCGAATTGGCACAAGTTGGCCGCATGATTCGGGCAATGGTCGCGAAAAAACATGCCGATCCCGCCGACGATTATCATTATCGGGACTTCTTGATCATGACACGGCACTTAGATGCCTACCAAACGATGTTAGCGCCGACTTTTCATGAATTAGAAATACCATACTTTGTTGATTTACAGCGTTCAATGGCCGACCATCCGTTAGTTGAGTTGATTAACGCGTTGTTTGATATCGACGCACAGCAGTATCAATATCGTGATGTTATGCGAGTGTTGAAAACCGAGCTGTTGATGCCAAATATCAATGGGCAACCGATGGATCGGCAAGCCTACCGCCAAGCAGTAGATCTGACCGAAAACTTTATCCTTAAAAGTGGTTATCACGGCCAGCGGTGGGTACAAAGGGAAGATTGGCAATACTTTCAATTAACCGAGGGTGATGCCGGGGTCGAGACGGACCAAAATGCTGAAATTTCGCGACAAATCAACTTGATTCATCACTTTGTTGCTGAAACGTTACCACCGTTTTTTAAAAAAATGCAGCAAGCACCGGATGGCAAAGCGGCCGTGACATTGCTGGTCAACTTTTTGACAAGCCAGGGCGTTACGGACCAGCTATTAGCTTGGCGTGATCAAGCCTTGGATCGCCAAGATGTCCGGGCAGCTGCCGAGCCTGAGCAGACCTGGCAAACTTTCTGTGGGATGCTAGATGAATACGTGACGATTTTAGGTGCAGAGCCATTTGAAATTACGGACTTTTTGGCACTATTACAAGCGGGCTTTGAAGGTGCTAGTTACTCGCAAATTCCGTCGACGTTGGACCAGGTGTTAATTTCAGAGAGCGGAATGGTTCAAAGTCAGGACCATAAAGTTGTCTTCATGGTTGGGGCAACCGATTTAGTGATGCCTGACCGGATTATGACGAACAACTTATTGAGTGATGTGGATAAAGAAAATTTGCAACCAACGCTCAGTTCGTTAGATGGTGACCACTATTTAAATGATTCAGCTGTCGTTCAGCTCGGTGATGAAAGTTGTCTGAATTATTTGGCCTTTTTAAGTGCCCGTCGACACTTGTTTTTCAGCGCCCCGTTAAAAGATGATCAAGAAACAGATTTAAATTGGTCCAACTATGTGCGGCGAATTCAACGCCAGTTCAATTTGCGAGAACATACTTATCTTGGGACGCCTGATCCGACTAATGCCGATGCGCGGCCATTTGTTGGGACTAAGCGCCGGACGATTAGTCATGTGATTCAGGTTTACCGCGATGTGTTAACGACGAATACTGACCGTAATCGTGTTGGCGCACCATTACAACCTGCTCCGGTGTGGGTGTGGTTACGGCAACAATTGACGCGTGACCCCCAATTCGGTGAGCTAGCACGTCAATTGATGGCTGGATTAAGCTATCGCAATCAACCTGTCAAGCTGACACCAGCCAGCGTTGAGGCTTTGTATGGGCATCAAATTTATACGTCAATTTCAAAACTAGAAGAATTTTATCGTAATCAGTACGCTTATTTCTTGAAATATGGGCTCAAACTGCGTGAGCGTGATGTGTTCGAGTTATCAGCTGCTAGTACTGGGGAGTTTTTCCACGCTGTCTTAGATGGGCTCATCAAGGCGTTACGGTCTGATCAAATCCCATTGGCCCAAGCCAGTGATCAGCAGTTAGGACAGTATTTAGAGACTGTGACCCGTCAAATCTTAGATCAACCACAGTTTACAATTTTGACGAGTTCTAACCGGATGGCTTACTTGCAACGGCAGTTAATCAACACAGTCCGGCAGATTGCATTTGCGATTCGCAATCAAAGTAAACTGTCAGCCGCTGAACCGAAGCAAACCGAGGTCTTATTTGGTAACGTTGGCAAGGAACACGGATTAAAAGCGCTCGATTTTCAAATTGATGCAACGCATAGTGTGCACGTGCGGGGGAAGATTGACCGTCTCGACCAAATTCAAGTGGCAGATCAAAGTTACCTGGGAATCGTCGATTATAAGTCATCCCAACATAAATTTGATTTTCAAGAGGCTTACTATGGTCTCGCAATGCAAATGTTAACTTATTTGGACGCTGTGCTGCATAACGAGCAAGCTTTAGTCGGTTCTGATCAAGCTGCGGTTAAATTAGCTGGCGCACTTTACATGCACATTCAAAATCCAACTCTGAAACCAAAAGATATTCAGGGCGGTTTTGAAGCAGCACTCCTAAAGAAGAACAAGTATAAGGGAATTTTGCTCGATGATCCGCAGTTATTGGAACATTTAGATAGCGAACTACAACAAGGTAACGGGACCTCGAAAGTTTACCCATTCGCACGTAAAAAGGACGGGGCGTATAGTGGGGGGCGTGCAGCTTCACTGGTGACGAATGACCAGTTGGAACGATTATTACAGCATAATAGTCAATTGATTATTGCAGCTGCTGAAGCAATTTTCGCTGGAGAAATTCAACTAAATCCAATTCGGCTGAACGATAAGACGACTGCTTTACAGTATTCGCCGTATCTATCAATTATGCAGTTTGATGCAATGTTGGCAGAAAATGCTTATCGGGATCTACCGCCATTATCAGCCAAACAGGTTCTTGATTTACTAAAGACACAGAAAGGTGGAGAAAACCATGAGTGAGGGTACAAACTATACACCTAGCCAGCAAGCTGTTATCGCACAGCAGGGAAATAACTTGTTAGTTTCAGCTTCGGCTGGTTCTGGAAAGACGACCGTATTGATCGAACGTATTATGCGCAAGATATTGGCCGGCACGAATATTGACCAGTTACTCGTGGTGACGTTTACAAACTTAGCTGCCAAGCATATGAAACAAAAGCTGGAATCGCAAATCAATAAGCGAATCTCACAGTTAATGACGGACAATCCGGCGCAAACCACGGCGTCACCAGCGATTCGGCAATTACGGCAGCAATTAAATTTGCTCGGGGTAGCCAACATTAGTACGTTGGATGCTTTTTGTCTCCGCGTGATTCAGCGTTATTACTACGTTATTGATTTGGATCCTGTTTTTCGCCTATTGACGGACAACACTGAGGGGTTACTCATTCGTGATCAGGTTTGGGACAGTGTTCGTGAACAATTATATGATGAAGATGGTACGTTATTTGACTTATTAACAGCGAATTTTTCTAATGATCGAAGTGATGATGGTCTCAGTCGATTGATTTTTCGGTTATTTGATTTTGCCCAGTCGACCCCGGATCCGGAAGGCTGGCTGAGCAAGTTACCAGAACCTTATCAGGTGGATGAGGAAGCGTTAACGGCCAGTGCCTTTTATCAACAACAATTATTACCATTGCTCATTAATGAAGTCGATGGGATGCAAATGAAATTACGACAGGCGCAAAAAGTTGCGACGGATGCTGACTTAGTCCCGAAAACGCTTGAGGTACTCGCTACAGCACAAAAAACGCTGACGACGCTCCGTGAACAATTGGCAACGGCAAGTTGGAATGAGTTACGTACTCAAGTCGCCACTTTCAAGATTGGAGCTCTCAAAAAAACTTATAAGGACGAGCCGGAGAAGACTGCACGGGCCAAAACTATGGGCACATTTGTGGACGGTGTCAAGAAACAAATGACCACCCTTAGCGAGACTTATTTTGCGGCCGATGAGCAGCAAGTCTTAGATATTATGGTAGGGGCAAAGTCAATTGTGACTGAGCTAGTGGATGCGACCAAGCAGTTTAAGACGGCTTTTGCAGCTGAAAAACGGCGGCGACACGTCCTGGACTTTTCGGATTTGGAACACCTAACGTTGCAAATCTTAACGAGTGACAATGAAAGTGGTCAGGCAGCTTTGGCGCAGTTACGGGCCCAATTTGAAGAAGTTATGGTTGATGAATATCAAGATATTAACTCTTTGCAAGAAAGTATTTTGCAGCTGTTGGCGCGCGACCAGCCAGGAAATATGTTCATGGTGGGAGACGTCAAACAGTCGATTTACCAGTTCCGATTAGCTGATCCGTTATTGTTTTTGCACAAGTATCACGATTTTGGGACGAATCCCGAACACGGGGAACGAATCGTATTAGCTGAAAACTTCCGGTCGGTGGCGAATGTCGATCATTTGACTAACCTAATCTTTAGTCAGCTGATGGACGCGCCGGTCGGGCAAATTGATTATGATGAAGCGGCTTACCTCAAGTATGGGCCCAAGGATTATCCGGCCGATATGCCACAAACGACGAATCTATTACTTTACCAGACGGAAACTGACAAGTCGACAGAAGATGTCTCCACGGATGAAACCAATTTTTCAATTGATGATCCTGCCGTTGGGAGTATCACGATGGTCGCCCAAAAGATTTTGGCACTTAAGGCCCAAGATAAGCCAATCTATGAACGTGCTAATGGGGAATACCGGCCGTTTCGTTACAGCGACGTGGCGTTACTAGTACCAACACGTAATCATAATTTAACAATTATTGATGTTTTCAAACGGTATCACATTCCCGTTGTGGTCAATGATGCCCAGAATTATTTTCAAACCACTGAGATTCGAATCATGATGGCACTACTCAGTATTATCGATAATCCATATCAAGATATTCCGTTAGTGGCGGTTCTACGCTCGCCAATTGTCGGATTAGACGAAAATCAATTAGTTTATTTGCGTATCCAGAATAAAACGAGTGATTATTTTCAAGCCGTCCAGGACTTTTATCATCATTATCCGACTGGTCCGGCGACTGAATATGGTGATCAAGTTTATGCTAAGATCGAGACCTTCTTGACACAATTGACTGAATTTCGAGATCTGGCACGACGTAATCAAATCGTAACCCTGATTTGGCAAATCTATGAACGAACTGGCTTTTTAGACTACGTTGGCGGCATGCCGGCTGGTAAACAGCGTCAGGCTAATCTCCACGCTTTATATGAACGTGCTTATACGTATGAACAGGGCAGTTTTAAGGGCTTATTTCAGTTCGTTCGTTTTATTCGCCGGATGCAGGAAAAGGATCAGGACTTGGCAGCTGCCGTGGCCGAGACTGATGCGGAAGCGGTCAACGTAATGACGATTCATGGTAGCAAGGGGCTTGAATACCCCGTGATTTTTGTGATGGATATGGATAAGCAGTTCAATCAGACTGATACGCGCTCAAGCGCGCTATTGGACCGAGAAGCGGGGATTGGGATTACTTATTTGGACCCAGAAACGCGTGTGAAGTACCCGACCTTGCCACAAGTTGTGACTAAGCAGGTAGTCAGCAAGAAGATGCGCGCTGAAGAGATGCGGAAACTATATGTCGCGATGACGCGAGCTCAGCAACAGCTCTATTTGGTTGGAACAATCAAGGATATTGATACCGCGACCGAAAAATGGCGGCAGGCCTTTGCTAGCGACGGGCGCGTCTTAAGTGCCCAAGCACGGATTGCGGCGACTAATCAATTAGATTGGGTCGGTATGGCCGTGATACGGCATCCGGCCATGAAGGCATATTGGGGAGATGAATGGCCCAATTACGAATTGACGGATGATCCGACCAAGCTAGCCGTTGAATTGGGAGATGCCACCACCGTCCTGGCGGAGCAAAGTGAAGCGGTATCGGGTACTCAACCTGATGCGCTTGAACTAGTTGAACAGCAAGTCACCATCGATGTTGATCAAGTAACGCGTGATTATCTGACCACGTTACTGAATTTTCATTATCCACACCAGGCTTCCACGACGACGACGGCATATCAATCGGTATCAGAAGTGAAACGAATCTTTGAAGATCCGGATACTCCGCTGATGAATGCGAACCCGACTGTTAGTCAGCGGCGTTCACGACCGACATCCCGGTTTGTGACAGGGTCACTGGAGTTACCACAATTTTTACAAACTATGCAGGCGCCAACCAGTGCGGAAGTTGGGAGTGCGACCCACTTAGTTTTAGAACAACTTGATTTGACCAAACCGGTCAATGAAACGACGGTTCAAAGTACGATTGATGGGTTAGTGGCTAACCGGGTCTTAACGACCAATGTCGCGAAATTGATTGCAGTTGACACCATCGTGGCTTTTTACCAGAGTGCGCTGGGCAGTCAAATTTTGGATAATCCGGCGAAGGTGCACCGCGAAGTGCCATTCTCGTTACTGATTCCAGCACGTCAGATTTTCGATGTTGATGAACATGAGACGGGAAAAGTCCTGATTCATGGAATTATTGACGGCTATTTAGAAACGGCTGATGGGTTAACCTTGTTTGATTATAAGACGGACCACGTCAAGCGGCCTGAAGAATTGAAGACGCGCTACGCTGGTCAAGTTAAACTATATGCAGCAGCGCTAGCGTCGATGTATCCAGGAAAGGTGACTAAACAGTATTTGTACTCACTGCCACAACAGGTGTTTGTGCCAGTTAATTAAGTTTGGCTGTCAGGTGGTGCTTACAAAGTTGGAAAAAGCACGTCAGAATAATCTGGCGTGCTTTTTGTTGAGTTTGGTCTTAATTAAAGCGTTCGTGATGTTTAAAGCCAAATGCCGCGTGGCTGACAAATATTAGGATAGTAGTAACTGATAAGCATTCCGTTGATCGTTGTTGTCATGATTCATGTAGACGATACCACGGTATTCGAAGCCAGCTTTGGTAATAATGTGTTGCATTCGCTTGTTTAACAAGTGCGTATCAATTCGGAGTTGACGAAAGCCGAGTTGGTAACTCATGGTAATGAGATTGCTAAAGTAAAAGTCAGTCAGATGTTGTCCGTGGTAACCATTGGCAATAGCAATACGGTGAATCGAGGCATAGCGGTGGTTCTCAGTAGGCGCCCAGCTGCCATCATAAATAATAGCGTAATTGGGGTCAGGTGTTGTTAGCAGTGCAGCCGTCCCAGCAATCTGATCATCGACAATGAGTACCCAGGCAATTCTAGCATCAATGTCAGCCTGAATATCAGCAGCTAACGGGTAACCATCTTGCCATTGGGGAATCTGATCGGCAGCCAAGGCGTGTTTGCCCTGTTCGATAATAGCCATCATGGCTGGTAAGTCAGCACTAGTAGCTTGACGAATATATTTTGACATGAATTATCACTACTCTCGTTTAGATGCTCATATTATAAGCCAATTTTGTAAACTGGACAAATCAGGAACAGAATGATACTTTTTTGTCCTGGTAAGCTTTATAATGAAACTTAACTAAAGGACAGGAGTGACCCAGATGAAAATCTTTGTGATTGGTGCCCATGGGCAGATTGGTAAGAAAATCATTTCCAAGTTAGTTGCCCAAGGTGACCAAGTGTACGCGGGTATTCGCCAACCAGAACAGGCTGAGGCTTTCGAGGATGCTGGTGCGCAGCCAGTACAATTCAATTTGATGGCTCAGCCTGAAGATTTAGCGTTGGCTTTTAATGGTATGGATGCCATTGTTTTTGCAGCCGGATCAGGTGGTCAAACGGGTTATGATATGACTTTAATGATTGACTTGGATGGGGCTGTCAAATCAATGGTCGCAGCCAAAATTGCCGGCGTTAAACGCTACGTAATTATTAGTGCTGAATTTACACCGGATCGGAGTCGTTGGCCACGAGCATTACAACCGTACTACGTGGCAAAGTATTATGCTGACGAATGGTTAAAAAACAGAACCCAATTGGATTACACCATTTTACAACCAGGTACGCTGATCAATGATGCCGGTACTGGCAAAGTAACCGTTAACCCTGACGTTGGCGGTGAGATTACGCGTGATGATGTCGCAACTTTTACAGTTCAAACGCTACACACCCCTGCAACGGTCGGTAAAACCATTGCGTTGATCAATGGCGATACCCCAATCTCGAAGGCTGTTCAACAAGCTTAATCTGAGGTTGAGACGGGTTAGCGACCATGATAGGTTACTAAAACTTGTCTGTTTAATGACCTGCATTTGGCGACCTAACTTGACGTACAGTCGTTATAAAATCCACCGTGTGAGCTTATCATATTGATAAACTTACACGGTGGATTTTTAGGTGCTGGTTAGTATGCGTGCCAATCGACGGATTGAAAAGCAGCGGTCAGTCGTTGGATCAGGTCGGCTTGGGTTGGACTAAACGTCATTGAGTGGCGGTACGCAACGCCGACATTGAACGTGGGCGCTTGCGCGTCAGTTAGGGGGAGCCGCTGTAATCCCGCCGGTAATTGGACGGCGTTACTCAATAAGGCAATGCCCACATGCTGACGAACCATGTTTAAGATACTGCCGATTTCGTTGGATTCAAAGACAATCGTTGGCCGAACATGATTTTGATGACTGAGTTGACGAAACGCCTGGCGGTGGACAAAGTTATCTTTGAGCGCCACAAAATGCTGATGACGCAACGATCTGAACTGAAGTTGTGAGTTGGTTGCTAGCGGATCGTCAGTTGGTACAACAATACTAAATGACTGGGTGTCAAACGTCGTGAGTTGAATGGTCGTATCCGTGAATTCATTGAGGTAAGCAAGTACGGCTAAGTCTAATTGTCCGTTTTTTAATCCTTTGAGCGCCGCGAGTGAACCTTGACTGATAGGTTGAATCTGGCTGAATAAAGCCTGTGGTAATTGACTTGCAATCCGGGGAAAGTAGTTGATTTCAATGATTGGCGGCATCCCGATGACAAGTTGATCGGTTGTGGTGTGGGCAACTTCTTGGCACATCAGTTGGTGCTCTAATAGGATCTGATTGGCGTGTCGTTGGACTTGAATCCCGGTCGTGGTGAGTGCCACGGGTAAGTGGGGATTAGCCCGAATTAGTAATTGTGTTTTCAGTTCGGTCTCCAAGCGCCGAATAGCAGCCGAAATGGTCGGTTGACTAACGTGAAATTGGGCTGCAACTAATGAAAAATTTTTCAGCTGAGTTAACGAAACATAATATTGCAAATCTTTAATATTCATTTTAAAGTCCTTATTTAATTGATGCTTAATTGTTAGTATTATGATTTGTTATTATAACATGGTTATTTGACTATGGTAATCGTTGTGGCTATTGTAGGGCTATTAAGAGAGAAGGGAACGTTGTACATGTTTACGTTCGGAGAGTTAATCGTTATTTTAGTCGTTGTTGGGATTGTTGCGGGTATCGTTAGCACTGCAGCGGGGTTAGCGTCGCTGGTTTCGTACCCGGTCCTACTGGCGCTGGGACTGCCGCCCGTTACGGCTAATGTCACTAACACCGTGGGTTTAGTCTTTACTAGCTTTGGAGCCGTGCCGGCCTCACGCCGGGAACTACGGGGGCATGGTCAGGAATTGAAGACGCTCATCCCGCTGACTTTAGTTGGGAGTATTGTTGGGGCAATTCTGTTATTTATTATCCCGGCAGCGACCTTTGCGAAGGTCGTCCCATTTTTTATTTTGATTGCGGGAATTTTAGTGCTGATTCCTCGTCATATTCATATTAAACAGCCCGGTGAAATTGTTGTGACACCTAAATGGATGACGGCTTTAGCTTGGTTGGGCATCTTTTTAGTCGGAGCTTATACGGGGTATTTTGGTGCTGCGGGTGGTGTCTTGATGTTGTCGATCCTGTCTTTCACGAGTGCCGCACCGTTCGTCGTCTATAATGCTCAGAAAAATCTGGCGTTGGGTTTAGCCAATATTGTTTCAGCCGTTGTTTATGGCCTACAAACGCCAATTCAGTGGCGCTATGTATTACCCTTAGGCATTGGTTTTCTAATTGGTGGTAGCTTAGGACCACGAATTGTACGCCACTTACCTGCCAGATTACTTAAAATTGTGATTGGAATCGGGGCATTGGGACTGGCGGCCAGTTTGTTCAAATCGGCTTATGGATTGTGAGTGAAAATGAAGTTAGTGGGGACAAACTCAATAGCAATGTTAAGGCTGGTAAACTTACTTACGTTACGATCTTGAAATTAAGTCATCGGGTCTAAATCAGCGTTTGGGCTGATACTATCAGGCAAAACTGCAGGTAACCTGAAATGGGGAGGGTTTGACCCGGTTGGCTGATCCCTGATGATGAAACAAAAAAGACTTTCAAGCCGTGCCTTGAAAGTCTTTTTTGATTATCCCAATGAGAACTTTAATCGTGATGGCGTGAACGTGTCCCTAAAAAGTAAGCACCAACGGCTAACAGAATCAGTAAGCTGATAATGCCCAAGCCGCCACCCATCCACATAAAGGGCATACCGCCAGTAAAAGCCCAACCGCACATCATGGTCACCACTTTCCTAATTATTTTAGTTTCAGTATACGCGCTTTTGCCAGGTACTACCAACCGTTCTGCATTATTTTAAGCTGTTGAGTAGTTGACTTTGTTCATTGGTGGTTAACGGTAAAATTGGTAGGCGCGTGCTTCCGACTAACCAGTGTTGGGCGTTCAGCGCCGCTTTGACGGGTGCCGGTGAGGGTTGTGTGAATAGTGCTGCCATCTTCGGCATTAAACGTCGTTGAATTTGCCCTGCTTGGGTGATATCGCCGTGGTTCAAGGCGCGGCGCATCGTCGCCATTTCATTTCCAAATAAATGACTCGCCACTGAAATCGTTCCCTGACCACCCAAGACGAGGGTGGTCAAGCTCTGAGCATCTTCGCCCGTGTAAACGAGAAAATCTTTAGGCGCCTTTTCAACAATTGCGGCCAATTCTTCATCGGAACCACATTGTTTGATTCCAATAATGTTGGGGTTGTGGGCCAACGTCAGAATAGTCGTGACCGTCATCTTAACGCCTACGCGACCGGGAATATTATAAATTATAATGGGCAAGTCTGATTTTTCGGCAATGGCTGTAAAATGCGCCATCATCCCGGTTTGGTTGGGTTTGTTATAGGGCGGGACAACGACGAGGGCGGCGTCGATGCCCTCGATTTGACTGACAATGTGGGTGAAATGAATTGTGGCGGCAGTGTCATTGGTCCCCGTATTAGCGATGATTGGAACTCGCCCAGCAACGATCCTAGCTGTCTGCGTGTATAAATCTCGTTTTTCAGCGATGCTCAACGTGGGGCCTTCGCCAGTCGTGCCCCCGACTAATAAGACGTCCGTGCCAGTTGCAAGTAAGTGTTCGATCAGTTGCTCTAAGCGGTGGAAATCAATGTGTTGTTGGTCATCAAATGGGGTGACCATAGCGGTAATCAGGTGTGCGGATGCTAAATTCATGTGGCTAATCCTCCTGTGTGGTAGTTTGGGCGCGCCATAAGGCTAAACGATTTAGCCCTTCGCGTAGTGCCGATTGACTGGCTGCATAACTTATCCGGAACCAACCCTCGCCACTCGTACCAAATGCTGAGCCAGGAACGACAGCAACTTGGGCCTCGTGTGCGAGTCGGGTCGCAAAGTCCCAGCTGGTGCCTTGGAAATCCTGTGGTAGCTGGACAAAGATATAGAATGCGCCCGTCGGATAGATATAATTGAATCCAATTTCACTCAGACGTTTGACGACGTAATCGCGGCGTGTTTGATAGACGTCACGCATTTCTGAGCCATCATCCAGACCATGGGTAAGTGCTTCGATACCAGCCGCTTGGGTGATTGAACTCGTTGAAGTAACGAGGTACTGGTGGGTCTTCTTCATCTCGGTAATCAAGTTACTTGGGGCCATGATGAATCCCAGTCGCCAACCAGTCATGGCATGCGATTTGGAGAGGCCATTGATTGTGATCGTTTTGCTTGGATATAGTGTGGCAAAAGCAGTATGGGGCTGTTCATAGGTTAGTTCACTGTAAATCTCATCGCTAATAACGTAGATTCCGGCGGTAGCAATGACGGCTTGCAAAGCCCGTAATTCATCATCAGTGTACGTGACGCCGGTGGGGTTGGTCGGGTAGTTTAGAATTAAGGCCTTGACGTGGTCGCGACGGTGATCATCTAGCGCAGCTTGTAACGCACTGGGTGTTAATTTATAACCCGTTGCGGTTGTGTCAATGGGAGCTAATTGTGCGTTTGCGATGTCAACGACGGGTTGATAGCTCGTGTAAGCCGGTGTTGGCAATAAGACGGTATCGCCAGGATTAAGTAAAGTGAGCAGGGTCGTTGCCACGGCTTCACTAGCGCCGACTGTTGCAATGATTTGCTCAGGTGCATAGGTGAGTTGGTATTTCTGTTGAAAGTAGTGACTCGCAGCATCTTGCAAAGCGGCAAATCCCATTAGTGGCGAGTAGTGTGTCCAATCATTATGAATAGCTTGAATTGCCGCTTTTTTTACGTGACTTGGGGTGGGTAAGTCAGGTTCGCCGACCGTTAATCTGATAATATCGGGAATTTGACTGATTGCTTCATCGAAGCGTCGGATGCCAGAGACTTGAATTTGTTGGATCCGAATATTTGTATTCATCATTAGGACCTTCCTCTCAACGTGATTACCGTTTATAATAAACAACAATCGTCCGGCTATAAATAGACAATTTTGATAAAAATGAAAGGACAGTTGTGTGATGCCATTAAATCGTCAGTCAACGACACCGTTATATATTCAGTTATACCAGCAGATGCGTGATGACTATGATGCTACTCAAGCCAACCACCAGTTATGGTCAATTCGTAAAATGGCACAAAATTTGGGAGTTTCCAAGACCACTGTCGAACAAGCTTACGATCAGTTGCTAGCAGAGGGCTATGTTTATACCGTTCCCGGGAGTGGCTACTTTTATCGCGATCGGACACACTGGCCAGCAGCTAAACAGGCGCTGGAGACTGTGCCACAGCCCACTAAACCCAGGGCGTTCACTTATGATTTTCGGTATGGTGTGACTCAGTTGTTATCGCCAAGTTGGAACGCTTGGAAACGGGCTGTCCGACTAGCGTTGCGTCAGACTGAGCAGCAACCAACGGCCGTTTATCCGGATGCGCAGGGCTTACCGGCTTTACGTGAAAACTTGGTTCGATTTTTGAAAACGACTCGTGGTGTGCGGTGCACAGCGGACCAGATTGTCATCACGAGTGGGGCTAAGGCAGGTCTCAGTATTCTACTTAGTATCTTGCCACGCGGAACGGTCGGAATTGAGAATCCAGGCTACCGCGGTTTATCCGAATTGGCGGCTAGTTATGGACAGACGGCGGTCCCCATCAGAGTGACGGAAGATGGGCTCGATTTGACACAAGTTCGTGCGCGTAATTCTCAGATCATTTATACGACCCCTGGCCATCAATTTCCATTAGGAGTCGTCTTGCCCATCGAGAAACGATTAGCGTTGTTACAATGGGCGGGGACTCAGCATCTCATCATTGAGGATGATTATGATAGTGAATACCGATACAGTGCGCACCCATTACCCGCGCTACAGTCGCTAGCAACGGCTAATCAGGTGGCTTATTTGGGGACATTTTCGCGGGGAATTGATCCGACATTACGGATGGGATATTTGGTCTTACCACCACAACTGGTGGCAACTTATCATCAACGGTATCAATATCGGGCTGAAATGGTGGCCGGCCTGTTACAACAAGCAATGGCTAATTATTTTGAAGATGGGGCGTATTATCGGCACCTTAGTCGAAACCGAGCTGCTAATCGACAAAAGTATCGGGTACTTTGTCACCAGTTAGCGCAAACTAAGCAGATCCGACCAATTGCAACCGGCGCGGGGGTACACTTAGTTGTTCAGATTCCAGGCATTGCACAGGCTAAATTATTAGAAGCCCTAGAACGGCAACAGGTTCGGATTTATCCGCTTAACTCCAATTGGCGCGACATGCCCACGGCGGACTATTACTTGTTAGGGTTTGCCGGGCTGACACTGTCAGAGTTGACGACCGGTGTCAAACGGTTGATTCAAGTTTGTGAACAACTGGTAGGGTAGGCGTTTATAAGCGGAATGGGTGGTGTTAGGGATTATTGCGACGCTAGTTAAGCTAATCCGCAGGCGCAATCCCGAAGAGCAAAATAAACGTGTATTGCCGATGGGCAGCAACCCATCCAATTGTTAAAGCGATATAAAAAGGACCAGTTATCAACACGTTGTTAGGCAAGTGTTGGTAACTGGTTCTTTTAATTAAGCCATTTAAGTGAATACGCTAGGACGGCTAGTTGCGGTAGACCCAGCGGTGACCATCTTGACGTAATAATTCATCGGCCGCATCTGGTCCCATTGTACCAGGGCGGTAGTTTGGAAATTCGGGTTGATGTTCATCCCAGTATTTTTGAATGACGTCAACGAATTTCCACGAATCGGCAACCTCTTGCCAGTGGGTGAAGTTGGTTGCGTCGCCATTTAAGGCATCGTGAAGCAAACGTTCGTAAGCTTCTGGGCTACCAGCCGTGGCTTCAGCATCGTGAGAATAATTCAACTTGACCGGGGTGGTTGCGAAGCCTTGGCCGATTGCTTTAGCATTCATGCGGAGCTCGAAGCCTTCAGTCGGTTCAACGTTGATTGTCAAGATGTTTGGATCGAGACTGGTTGCTGCGTCGTCATTAGCTCGGACGTCTTCATGATTGAAGATATTGACGACTGGCCGTTTGAACACCACGTCGATTCGCGTGAACTTATCGGCTAAGCGTTTCCCAGTCCGGATGTAAAACGGCACTCCGGACCACCGATAATTATCGATCATGACTTTACCAGCGACGAAAGTATCGGTGTTAGAATCTGATGAAATCTTATCTTCGTCGCGGTAAGCTTTAGCATCATCGCCGGCACCGTATTGACCACGGACAAAGTTGGTTGCGACTTCTTCTGGTTTAAGTGGTCGTAAGCTCCGTAAAGCCTTGACCTTTTCCACGTCGATATCATTTTCAGTGAATTCAACTGGTTGATCCATTGTTAACAGACTCAAAATTTGCAAAATGTGATTTTGGACCATATCCCGCAAGGCACCGCTGTTATCATAGTAAACGGCCCGTTCTTCGACACCCAGTTTTTCACTTAACGTAATTTGGACATTGTCGATGTAACGGTTGTTCCATAATGATTCCCAAATATTATTGCCAAAACGAATGGCCGTGATATTTTGAATCATTTCCTTACCAAGGTAGTGGTCAATTCGATAAATCTGATTTTCGTTAAAAGTAGCCGTTAATTGGTCGTTAAGTTCCTTGGCACTTTCATAATCATGACCAAAAGGCTTTTCGATAATGACGCGGTTAAAACCGTTATCTGTCAGAATATTTTCGGAACGTAAGTGTTGGGCAATCGTACCGAAGAAGTTTGGTGCCATTGCTAAGTAGAAGATCCGGTTGCCTTGTAAACCATATTGGGCGTCCAGCTTTTCTGATAATTTTTTCAAAGTTCGGTAATGTTCAGCATCAGTAACGTCATGCGATTGATAATAAAAATGGCTCGCAAATTGCGTCACCGTTTCCTGATCAGCATTCAGATCAGCTAGGGAGTCACTAATAACTTCATGATAGTGATCATCAGTCCAAGGACGCCGAGCCGTCCCAATAACGGCAAAGTGGTCCTTGAGATAGCCCTTTTGATAGAGCTTAAATAGTGACGGGTACAGTTTACGCTGTGCGAGGTCACCAGTACCGCCAAAGATGGTGAATAAGGCAATTTTTTCGTTACTCATCAATTTCACTTCTTTACTAAGAATATTTTAAACCAAGTACTTGTTCATAAGCATTAATTCAGATTAAACTACCGTATTAATATTAAACCATACGTGGTGATGGTCAATTATAAAGTACTAATGTTGCGGAGATTTTGGGAACTGGTGTTTCAGTTCACGCTCAGTTGCAACGTTTTGCATGATCAAACCAACCGCTAAGGCGATGGCTTGAAAATTAAAGCTTTGCAATAGCGGAATCTTGAACAGACCACCAATAATCGCGCCGATTAACAAAATGGAAAAGATTTCGATGCCAAACATTGAATAGAAGCGTTGTGCGAACCGCCATGTTTCCTCATTTTCAATCGCGCGTCGCGACATGTAGCCAGCGAGTGAGCGCATCTTAGGCATTCGCACGCGTTGATAGATCCAGAGCAACAGAATCACTAGGAAGCCTAACGCCAAGCCAAAGTTGTTATTCGCCATGTTGTCACCTCAATTGTTGAAAGATTACACCGGTTGGCAGTGTTTAATTATATTATAACAATCATCAGGGGTGGTAGTCGACAATCAGGTTCAAAAACCGGACATTTCAATATTAATTTTTATGGATTGTCGAATTAATATTAGTACGACCTGGTTGAGACAGTTTGAACTTAGTTCAAATTCATCATGGCATCGTGAATTATAACTGGTTGTTAAGTGTGCTGCGAAGTTTAAAGTGATTCATTAAATTAAATTGGTTGGTTTGCTACCAAGTGTGCCATGGCTAATTGGGCCGCTAAAATAAAAATGAACGTTCAGAAGTCCTTCGAACTCTGAACGTTCATTTTTACAGTGGGACTAGCTACTAAGAATGGTGCCGGAAGATATTTATCGAGTAGCAGGATTGGTTAATCCGTCACGTGAATGACGATTTTACCCGTCGTATGGCGACTTTCGATGGATCGATGACCCTTAATGACATTGGCTACGGAGAACGGTAATGTCGCAACGGTTAGCTTCACTTGACCGCTGACAACTAATTGGGCTAAGTCGGCTAGGTCTTGTGATGAGCCTTGGGTGAACTGAAAGGCAACTTTTTTCTGTTGATCATGTTGCTGCTCGTCCGTCGGTTGGCCGGCAATGGTTGCGAGCTGGCCGTCAGCTTTTAGGACCTTGAGACCAGTATCAATATCACCAACGGTGTCAAAAACGGCATCATAGTCGTGCAAGACGGCGGCAGGATCGGTTTCGTGGTAATCAATGACTTCATCGGCCCCTAGGCGAGTTAACAAGTCACGGTGATTAGCACTAGCGGTGGTCGCGACGTAAGCGCCAAAGGCTTTAGCAATTTGAATTGCAAAGAGGCCAACACCACCAGCTCCACCCTGCACCAGAATCTTCTGTCCGGATTGCAGCTTAAGATTGTGCTTCATGCCGTAATAAGCGGTTAGTCCAGCGATTGGCAAAGCAGCAGCTTGATCAAATGATAAGCCTGCTGGGAGATGGGCTAATTCTTTAGTATTAACAGTAATAAATTCACCATAAGTGCCGTTATTAGCTGCGTGGGCAGGCGCGGCGGAACCAAACACAGCGTCACCGATGTTAAAACCAGTGACGGCCTTGCCCATTTTGGTAATGACACCAGCGAAATCCCAACCTAAGACCAATGGAAAGG
The DNA here is from genome assembly GCF_022549155.1 of Lactiplantibacillus sp. ME-2. Classification (NCBI taxonomy): domain Bacteria; kingdom Bacillati; phylum Bacillota; class Bacilli; order Lactobacillales; family Lactobacillaceae; genus Lactiplantibacillus; species Lactiplantibacillus sp. ME-2. The sequence continues at coordinate 89,653 of NZ_JAKZEQ010000001.1, read as the reverse complement.
CCCATAAGTCAGTAAAGGGTGAGGATAGGGCTCCCATCCGGCCAGCAATATCCATGGGATTGAGACTAAAGGCGTGAATCGCAACTTGAACTTCATCAGCTTGTGGTTCGGTCGTGGGCATGTCGACCATCGTAAATTCATCTGCGGAACCGTATTGGTTAATAGCAATTGTTTTCATAATATCGTAACCTTCTTTGATTAAGTGTGCCGTTAGTATAAACTATAGTGTCCACACGATAGCAAGTAAAAAGTAAAAAAGTTGGTTAATGATTTGGAGAAGCCTCAAAGTAAGCAATCTTATGTGCTAAAAACTGATCAGTTGCCTGTAATTGAGCGATTTGCTTTTTCACAGTAGCACGATATGCGCTCAGTTCTTGGATTCGCTGGGCCCGGTTTGGAATGTGGCCGTCACCGCTGAGTAGTTTTAGATCAAGGCCTAATTGCCGAAAAGTGGCAACGAATTGTAGACGCTCTAAATTTTGACGTGAATACTGTCGGTAGTTGTTGTGGTTGCGTGGTACGGGCCCAATCAACCGTTGTTGTTCATAATAACGGAGGGCGTCCTTGGTCATACCGGTGATGGCGACAACCTCTTTGGTACTAAATGCCGTTTGTTCGGCTGGAATGGTGAAAAGTCTCATGTCAATTGCTCCTTTTTGACTTTAGTATACACGTGGTCAGTGCTTCTCGGAACAATACTAAAACGGATGAAACGGCTCCGCGGAGTGGGGGCCGCATTTAGAATGCACCAAATGGTCAAAGCACGGGCCTAGGCTGCGACTACAGCGTTGCGATTGTAAACAACATGCAGTGTAAGACTTGATGCTAAGCGCGGCTTAAGTAAAAATGATTTCGTAGACTACTCAGCACCTTTTGCGACCTGATTGGTAGGTAAAAACGGTCAGGCGGCGTATACTATTTAGGGTATTGTTTTCTCAATGAATAAACTTAAATCAGAAATGTGGTGAGGAGATGCAAAAAGAAGTTCGGTTACGGTGGCTGTTTCTAGCCAATTTGCTGAATAATGCGGGTGCCGCTTTTATGTGGCCATTAACAACGGTCTACATGCATAATTATCTCAAACAAAGCTTGACGTTTTCGGGAATTATTCTTTTTTTGATGTCGTTGGCTATGATTGCTGGTAACTTTATTGGCGGGCGCTTGTTTGATCACTGGCGACCATATTATACAGCGCTACTTGGTGGTGGTATTTCGACCGCAATTTTAACAACGTTGATTTTCTGGCATAGTTTGTGGCCTTACGCGATTGGCTTGATCATTGTCGGCTTTGGTGATGGTATCAGCATGACAGTCGTCAATGCCTATGCCGCAACGGTAACGACTAGATCCAACCGGTATGTTTTTAACATGCTTTATTTAGCACTCAACGTTGGGGTCGTTATTGGGACATTATTGGTCGGTTACTTGTTGGAACTAGGTATCAATGTGGTGTTCATGGTGGCAACAGTTTGCTACCTTGGCCTTATGGCGATTACGCTAAGTACCTTTAACGTCACACCGACTGTTCGGACAGAGAAAGCTGCGCCGCAGAAGCGGGATGTGACGCCTAAAAATCACCGTCAATTAATCTGGATGATTTGTTTGATGATTTTCACCATTTATCTGAGTTATGCCTTATGGGAAAGTATTCTTTCCGTGCACATGACCAACTTGGGGATTCCGTTCCGCCGGTATAGTGAAGTTTGGACGATTAACGGGCTATTAATTATTGTGAGTCAGCCGATCGTGGCGTTATTCAACGAACGATTTAAGATTGGCACTCAGATTGGCTTGGGCATTACGCTATTTGCCTTATCATTCTTGGGATTAGTGTTTGCTCGGCAATACGTTGATTTTATTATTATCATGGTGGTTTTAACGATCGGTGAGGTCATTGGCTTACCGATTGCACCCGCCTGGGTCGATGATATGGCGGCTGATGATCAGCGCGGAAAATATCAAGGTCGATACAACATGGCTTTGTCATTGGGACGAGCTGTGGGACCATTGTTCGGTGGCATGATGGTGGCTCAGTTCTCCTACTCGTTATTGTTTATTACGGTGACTATCTTAATGTTAGGTAGTTTGGCGTTAGTCTTGTGGCGCGCCCGGCGAGAACACTTATTAAATGGTTAAGGAGCAGGTGGGCCCCGTGATATTAACAAAGCTTTTAAGGTCAAATGCCTTGAAAGCTTTTTTGATTCTTTGAAAGTGATGATGGAGACGATTGACGATACAATTTGAGCATTATCGGATAGAATAAATGAATTAATTAATAAAATGAGGTGAGTACGTGAATTTGATGGTTTCCAGTTTTATTCTGGTGTTGGCTGCGGTTGTTAGTATTTTTATTTCCCGGGTAATGCCGCAAATATCTGTGAACTACTTGAGTCTGATCGTCGGTATTGGCTTGTTTTTTATTCCAGTTTTGAGCAATCATATTGAAAACTTCAATTCTGAAATCTTTATTGGCCTGATTGTTGCGCCACTCCTGTTTTTTGAAGGACAAGCCACTCGACTGAATGCTGTTGGTAAGGAATTAAAGCACATTATCCAAACGACAGTTGGACTAGTCATTCTTGCCTTAATTGTCGCGGGATTTAGCTTGGCAGGACTGGGATTAGTCGGCTTGCCGTTAGCTTTTATTCTAGCGGCTATCAGTACGCCGACCGACGCCACGGCAATGGAATCGGTGACGAACGGTTTGGAGATGCCATCAACTGAGGGAACTTTTTTAAAAATGGAGTCGTTGTTTAATGATGCTTCTGGCATCATCTTATTGAACATGGCGGTTCTCTGGTATGCTAATGGCTATATTAACTATGGGCAAACGATTATTGATTTTATTATTTCAGCTGTGGGTGGGGTACTCTTTGGTTTTGTCAGTGCCTGGATCATGGTTCTGTTTCGGCAAGTATTGTTACGCTCTTCGTATAATTCGTTGAATGCGTCGCTGTTGATGTACGTGATTACGCCCTTTATTTTGTATTATGCTGCTGAGGCGATTCACGTTTCTGGAATCATTACGGTTGTGGTTGCGGGATTAGTGCATAATGCGGAAGCCCAACGAAGCCGGTTAATTAATGCACAACAAGTTCATTTTGCTTTTGACTTGGTGAGCATGATTACTGAAATCTTTAATAGCATGGTGTTTGTGGTTCTTGGATTCATGTTTATCAAAATTCTTGTTAACGAACAATTCGGGCATGGGTCCTTGAACTTTTTGTTGATTGGGCTTGTTCTGTATATTAGCAATGTGCTGGTGCGTTACAGCTATGGTCGGTTGCGGTTGAGTTTCAAAAATCGGCCCGCATGGATTTTTGCGTTAGGTGGCGTGCACGGTGCGGTAACGCTGGCCTTAGCCTATACGTTAACCGATACTGCGGTCGGACGTGGTGACTTTAACTTGGTTCTAATGGCTGCCAGTACGTTGATTATTCTGAGTATGGTCGTGCCGACGATTATTTTTCGCTGGTTGCTAAAGCCGGCGTTGACTGATGATGAGGCAACTAGTGAGATTGATCAGATTCGGGTGGCGATGGTTCACCACGCGATTGATACGGTTCAGAAAATGTATTTGCCGTCGAATGTGAAAGAATCCGTCATTTTTGATTTGATGACCCAGAAACAACGGACTAGGACTCGTGATTTTGCGCGTGCCTGGGTTGACGTTGTTCGGCGACCGGAATTTACTGGTGCAGAAAAAGAATTAGAGATGCGAGCATTTATGAATGCACTCGAACAAGAACGGCAATATTTGGATATGATTTCACAACGAGAGGTCAAGTATCAGAAGTACGTTTTTAAATTGTACAATGAAACCTTATTAGCGGAATCACTAGTCATCGGCCCCACGATATTTGATAAGGATAAGGCAACGGAATAGCGTGAAATCGTCGTTACTGAGGCGATTGGTCAACTTCGTGCTGTGAACACAATCAAGGTCCAAGTTAGCGAAAACTAACTTGGACCTTGATTGTTTGGTTAATTCGATTAAAAGGTTTGATTGTCTAAATAGGCGGCCAAACGGTCTTTCATCACGTTATAGACGCGTTCAGTATCAACGGCAGTCCCGCGAAGCTCATAATCCGCAATCATGTCCGTGTCAAGTTGTTCAGCATAACGCCGAGCGGTTAGACAGTACTGATCGTTAAAGTTACGGTTACCAGAACCAACAACTCCGAGACAGAACCGTGAGTTTTGATCGTAGTTAAGATATTCACCTAACACGTTGGTCATCAATTCCTTAACCCCATTGTCAATGCCGTTACCACCGTCAAGGTAGGTTGGGACAAAGGCGAAGTAGGGTTCAGTCTCAATGGCAAAGTCTGACTGTTCGGTGATTTCTTTTAAGGTAATTAACGGGTTGCTATCATCAGCTGCATGCTGGGTCTTGGCGTAATCCTGCATACCAGTGACAAATGAGCGGGTATTGCCTTCAATGGAGATATAAATGATATTGATTGTTGATTTACTCACAGCAGTTCCTCATTTCTGTTTTACATTAGTTTTAGTTTACGCTGGGCACTACTTAATTGCAAACGACTACGGCTCCGAATCGTCGCAGTTTGTCGTGATAACGGCCGGCTTAAGATAAACTTAATTTTTAGTAGGCTTTCCCTTAAATCAACCGCATCCAATTTATGTACAACAGGTTAGTGGCAATTCACACGACTTATCATATAAAAGTACCAAAGTTGACCAGTTGAAGTTCGCCGGATACAAAAAAATGGCCCCTAAGAAATCAACTTTCTTAAGTGCCATTTTAAGTAGTGCGTGTAAATATTTAGTCTTGTGTTTGATCGTCAGGTGTGCTATCCCTCTGGGCGCTAATCTCAAACCAATTGATATAAGCATTTTCAAAATCAAGCGCTTTGAAATTGAAGTTACCGATTTGAATCGTATCACCGGCTTGGATTTTAGGAAAATTATCCAAAATATAACCGGTCAAAGTGACAACATCGGAATCTTCAAATTCTTGTAAGTCGGTCTTGAAGTAGCGTTCAAAGTCGTAGATGGTCATCTTACCACTGATGCGGTAAGTGCCATCGGCCTGCTTTTCGATGTATTCGTTAGAAACATTGTCGATTTCGTCATTGACGGTTCCGAAAAGTTCTTCGTAAATATCCTTATCAGTGACGATCCCACTGGTCCCACCATATTCATCAACCACGACGACGATCGGCGTTTGTTTGTCGATCATCTTTTGGAGAATAGCTTGAATCGGTGTAGTTTCAGGAATTGTAATGATATTACGCAATAACTTATTGACCCGAATATCATCGTCAACTTCACCTTGGCGAATTAAGTCATAGTTATAAACGTAACCCAGAATCTTGTCCTTATCATTGTTAGCTACGACGGGTAAGCGGCTAAAGCGTTTCTGTAAATAAACGCGAATGGCTTGCTTGACGGTATCGTTGATATCAATCACAACTAGCTGAGTACGGTCGATCATGATATCCTTAGCGATCTTGTCATTGAACTCAAATGCCCGCTCCATGTAAAGGTAATCGTTACGTTCAAGCTCACCGCCAGTTACGGCATTTCGTGATAGGTTAAGAATTTCGGCTTGTGAATAAACATCATTATCTTCATTCGCAACTGGGATGCCTAACATTTTGACGACGCCAGCTGATGAGACATTCAACAACCATACAAAGGGGTAGAACATCACGTGGAACCACCGTAATGGTGTCGTAATGACTGCCATTACTTTGAGTGGCATGTCGATTGCGATATTTTTAGGCACGATTTCGGTTAAGACCACTTCTAAGTAGGTCAGTAGGAAAACCCCAATGACGATACTAATACCTCGTAATACCGTGGTTGAGACGGATAGGTTGAAGAGGGATAAGAAATCAAGCACAAAGTGTTCAGTTGTTTGTTCACCAATCCAACCTAAAATGATACCAGCTAACGAGACCCCCACTTGGGTGGTTGAAAGATACTCGTTAAGGTTGCGGACCATGTGCAAAGAAGTTGCGATCCGTTTTGACGGTTTATCACGTTTTTTTTGTTCTTCTTCGAGAGCGCTAGGGCGGGTCTGAACGAGTGCAAATTCACAGGCCACAAAGAAAGCCGCGACGAAGAACGTAATGACAATAATGACTAAATTTAAAATTATCTGGCCACTGTCCAAAGAAACATTCCTCATTTCATAATATTAGTTACTTTAAGTATAACGCGAAGTAGCTAATATTATAAGGCTTATCACCCGTTTTGTCAGCCCCCGCGACGGTTAATTAATTGGTCTATCGTAGTCAGCGGGCCTACTGGCAACCCTTTAAGCCCAAATAATGCGATTGCGAGAAAGATGGTTAACGTTTCCAATGAATGGTGCTAAACTAAGGGTATACCAAGTAAAGGGAGATCTTTAATGATGCCAGTAGAAACGAAAACTAAGATTCATGAGGATTCGAAGAAATTGGTTTATCAAGATAGTGATGTCAAAAAAGCGATGGATTTAATTCGTGACCGTGGTTACGTGACCCGTGCAGATTTCAATCAGATGGACGATGCGGATTGGGCGGCCGGTTTTGATCAAAAGATTGAAGCCGCTTTCCTAAAAGTTGAAGGCGAAGACCCGTACATCTACTTCGAACAATTTGATTTCAAGGGTGGCGACATTGATTCGATCATCTTTGATATGGACCAAGTTGGCACGCGTGACCATGCCTTAGATTTACTTGCTGAAGCCATTCACCAACAGGCTTACTAATAATTGATTTGATACGGAGGTTATTGACATGCGCCAGCAATTATTCGGTCATCATCTGGATGATCTACTAAAGCCCACCAAATTATTGAAGCGGGCTCACCGGGAAGCAGAGAACGTCTTAAACGCACACGTTGGGATGAAAACGGACGTGGTTGAACATGACGATGATTACACCGTAACGGCAGAATTACCCGGTTTTGATAAGGACGCTATTACGGTGAAGTATGCTGACGAATGGCTAACTATTCGGGCGCACCGGTCGCAAGACGATCGCAACGATGACGGGCGCGTACTCCATCGCGAACGAATGGACGCGGACTTTACCCGGAAGTTTCATCTAACGAATGTCGTGCGCGAAGAGATTCAAGCGCATTATCAAGCAGGACTGCTGACCGTGACGTTGCCAAAAACCGTTGCGGATAGCGAAGGTAAGATCGAAATACAATAAATAAAAGCATCGTCAGCGAATCCTGACGGTGCTTTTATTCGGTACATACACATTGATGACAACGGATTTTTTTGCACACTTAGGGGTGTTGTTAGCAAGGTGCTGTCTCAACTAGTTGATAGAGCTAGCAATCAGTCGTGACAACCTAAGTGAGCACGAATCTGAAAGTCTGTAGCATAACCAGGTACAAATTCGGGGTAGTCAGTGAACATCGGTCACCACCTGAGCAGCTTATTAGCAATCATGATGTGATTTAAAGTGCGAGCCTACTTTTGCTCATCAGTCGCATCGTCAGTGGTGTCTTCAGCTTTATTAGCATCCGAGATGCTCATTTGAATCGTACGGGGACGGTCTTTGATAATAACAATCGTCCCATGGCCGAGGAAGTCTTTGGGCCCATCATAGGCCATTTCATATTCATTGGCGAATGAGCCGGATTTTTGAAGTGTCATGAAGAAAATTTTATTGTCTTCGTAATCGTCACTGAACATGATGGCCATCGTGCTATCAATCAATAATTTCTCTTTGCGCATCGCTTTGAGACGGTCCCAAAGTCCGGCAATCACTGCTTGTGGGATCATTTCTTTAACATCGTCACCGACACGGAGCTTTTTGGTCATTTCATACATACTACATAACCTACTTTTCATTTGTATTTGCATTAACCCATAAATGATACCATATTCAGAAATTAATGTGATTTACAATGTCATCTAGTTTACAAGACTAGTTAATCTAGGTATAATTAATGTAACCTATTTATCAGAGGAGGACGCAGCATGGCAGCTAATGAGACTTATGCAGATTGGCAAGCCCGCATGGCAAAGGTGATTCTGCCGAAGTGGATCGAGTTACCGAACTTTGATTTATATATGGATCAGGTCCTATTATTAATTAATGAAACGTTGCAGCCATTAGGTGCTGATCCAGTTACTGCCGCAATGATCAATAATTATGTCAAACATAAAGTGATCTTGTCACCAGTCAAGAAGAAATATCAAATTATGCAATTGGCGGATATTATTGTCATTAGCTTACTAAAACCGAGTTATCCACTGGATAAAATTCGTCAGGGAATCGACCAAGTGACTGCGACTGGCTATCCCAAGCGAGCTTACGACAATTTTATTACGGTATTAACGAATCAACTTCATCATCCCGATGATCCAATTACGATTTCTGATCAGGATCTCAGTCACAGTTTAACAACCGCAGCGGCTCAACTGATTGTTAATAAATTGCGCACGGATGAATTATTGCGACTTAATCAAGTACAGACCAAGCCACAACAAATTGAAAAATAAGCTGAATGCGGTGGACCAAGTAATGTCAGTTATTTGGTCCATACGTGTTTTTTTGGTTGCTGGAATGGCGGGGCTTTAGTATCATATAAAATGATTGTAAGCAATTTAAATTGGGATAGAGTGGATCAACAGTGGTTTGTTTGTTAATCTGCTTTACATTGGGAAGAGTGATTGATATGAAGGTGTTTATCAGTGACGATCAAGAACAACAGCGTCTCTGGTTAAACGACATCATTACGGCACAGCTGGAGGCATTGCACTTTAATTATGAGTTAGTCTCAGTATGGCAGCCGACCGATGTGTTAGCGGCGGTAAAGGATGGCGGCGGACCAAATCTTTATTTTTTAGATATCGTTTTACAACGCGAAATCAATGGCATTCAATTGGCCTCTAAGATTCGTGATTATGATCCTGATGGGTTTATTGTCTATGTGACGGTGCGTGATGACATGATCCCGGATACGTTGAGTGCGATGACAACACCAACCGGGTTTATTTCAAAAACAAATATGTTCGATAAGGCAAAGTTTGTTCCAGAAGTACAAAGAGTCCTACAAGTCGTAAAAAAACGGTTAGGTATGTTACAGCAATCTGCTGAACCGACTTTAACGATTCGAAGTGGTGTGTTATTATTAACGCTGAAGCTTAAAGATATCATCTACTGTGAGAAGGAACATGGGCTGCGGACCACGCGAATCGTGACGACGACCCAGTCCTATGTCGTACATAAGAATTTAAATACGATTAAGGAACAACTGACAGCGATGCATTTTTTTAATGAGTTTCAAAGTTATGCCCTCAACCTTGACCATGTGATTACGGTTGATTTTAATAAGGGCGTGATTAGTATGGACAATCATGATCACTTGACCTTTAGCCGGGGAACGATCAAGAAGCTACGGGCGTACTACCAGACCCAGGGATAGGATGAGTGTATGATAACTGAAACACAATTAACGGCAATTCAAACGTATGCTTTGCAAAAGCTTGCTCACGATCATAGTGGGCATGGTCGCGATCATTTGCAGCGGGTCAACCGGCTAGCACGCCGGCTGGCAAAAGCCGAAGGGGCAAATTTAAATCTGACTTTAGCGGCAGCTTGGCTGCATGATGTGATCGACGATAAATTGATGGCCGACCCAGCGAAGGCGCATCAAGATTTGATTGCTCAATTGAACGCGCAAAATGTTACGGCTGCCGATCAAACGGCTATTTTTGCAATTATTGATCACATGTCATTCAGCAAATCCTTCAACGGCCCTCAAAAATTAAGTCTTGAAGGGCAAGTCGTTCAGGATGCGGATCGGTTAGACGCGATTGGCGCTATCGGGATCGCCCGGGCGTTGTATTATTCAGGTCATGTCGGTGAAAAAATCTATGACCCGGCAATTGCGCCACGTGAACATATGACGCGTGAACAATATCGACACCAGCCCGGCACGGCTATCAATCACTTCTATGAAAAGTTGTTCAAGTTAGCAGCTCTCATGAATACGGATACTGCCAAAGCACTGGCAGCCCACCGGACAGCGGTGATGCACGAGTTTGTTGACCAATTTAAGGCTGAGTGGACGGCGGATGATAAGGCGTAATGGCATCCCTACGTCTAGTTGAGTCACTAGTTCTTTGAGCTGAGATCATGTTATCAGATGATGCAATTACCATTTATATTGGCTAACGAAAAAGGCCATCACAAGAATGTATCGTGAATTCTTGTGATGGCCTTTTTAGCTCTTATTCTGGTTTTAAGGCTGGCAATCTAAATCAGGCACGGTTGGTCAGAAGATGGGTTACCAACATGACTAGTAGGGACACGAGTAGTGAGTAGCCCAAGATAATGGCGACCATTAGTCCCCAAGTAACTAACGTATGGATCCAACCGGTGATACCGATGAACGTCAGTAAGGTAGTCAGCACGATAATGATGACGATGGTGCTATACAACCCGATCGCACTATTCTGATAGTCAGCGGGACTTAGATCGAAGCCACCAATCACAATGACGAGGGTTAGAAAGAGCAACATTAATAGTTGCCACCAACTCGTTGGCGTACTGGTTAACGAGTGAAAACTTGCAGCCCATTGTGGTTGTTCGGGTGTATCAGCTAATTTGAAGATGGCTTGAAATAGGCCAGGAGCGAGTAGCCAGTCTAGTCCAAGGAGTGCCGCTGTGCATCCGAAGATGGGGGCGACACCAATGAACAGGTTACCAATGACTTGATACCGGCTGTGCCGATTCCAAGTATGGTTAACATAGCCTAGTGCCAGATCATCCGCCGACTCATCTTCAGGATGGAGGTGAGGGCGTTTGAGCAGCCGGACCGATTGGATGCCGTGGCGAAAAATCAGTGCGAGGATTAGATGGCTAAGCTCGTGGATGATGATGCCCAGAAAACCACAGTAGACCTGACTGTTAATACCGTAGTGGTTGACCAGATTCGCTTTGGTTTGTCGGTTGATAATCGTCAGTAACCAAGCAAATAGTCCGGGTAAACCAATGATGACCAGCAAGACGATGCCGTTATTCTTGATCAAGTTATCCACGAGGCTACTCCGTTATTGGACCAAAAGTGCCGTGCACGAGCTTGCGTAGATCATCAGCGTCGATTTCAATTGAACGCCCGATTTTACCCGAAGATACGAGAATCTTACCTTGCTGCTTAGCGGTCTCGTCTAAGTAGATGGGAAACTTCTTAGTTTCCCAAATACCAACTGGTGTGTTGGCGCCGTGTTGGTATCCGGTAGTCCGTTCCAAGTCCTTTAATGGAATCATGCCAACTTTTTTGTTGCCGGATAGCTTAGCCAATTTTTTATAGCTGAGGTGCTCATCTAACGGCAAGACGCCGACGACGGGACCGGTCTTGTTACCAATCAGCGCTAAGGTCTTGTAGATATGATGTTCGTCAACACCGAGGTGGTCGACTTGTAATTGTTGAACGTCGCCTTCCGTTTCGGTTGGGAATTCATATTGTTGATAGCTGATATTTGCTTTATCCAAAATCTTTTCAACAAGTGTTTTACCTAATTGATCTTTTTTCTTCTTTTTTGACATTATTGTTAACCTCACATTTATTAAAAATACGGTCCAATTTTATAAATGGACCGGAACAATTCACCCAAACGCCATTAATTCTGCTATACTTGAGGTATGAAATAACCTCAAAGGAGGGATTACAATGGCTGACCTAGTTTATCAACAAGTCATCAATGATCTCAATAAACGGATCATGGCGAATGAATTTGTTGATAAGAAGCTTCCAGATGAACGTAGTCTTAGCGAACAGTATCAGGTAAGTCGTAGCTCGATTAAGCGCGCGCTTAACGTGCTAGCCAATAAGGGCCTGATTTTCAAGAAGCGGGGTTCGGGAACGTTCATTAATCCATTATATCTTAAAAATCAATCTTCGTTTAAGTATGAAGGAACTAACCTAGGAATTACGGACAGTTTAAATACTGAGGGTGCTAAGCCCAGTATTCAATTATTAGACTTTCGCGTCATTCCTGCAAGTCAAGAGTTGCAACAAGACTTATTTTTAACTGCTGACGAGTTTGTTTATGAAATCAAACGGCTGCGATTACTGGATGACCAGCCTTTCATGATTGAAAGTGGCTATATTCCAATCAAGCTTGTGCCCCAGTTGAACCGGCAAGTGGTCAGTGGCTCGATCTTTAATTACGTGCAAAAGACCTTGCACGCCGCAGTGACCAAATCATTCTTATCGATTGCGGCCGATGCGTCCAATACGACTGATCAAGAGTTGCTACATTTGCAGCCAAATGAACCGGTGGGCCTGATGAGTGGGATTTTCTTCTTAGATGATGGGACACCCTTTGAAGTGTCTAATATGCGACTACATTATCAATATATGAAGTATACAACGTTTGTGTCAACGAATAGTTAGGAGTCTGAGGTGTCATGGCACTGATTCGTATTAATTTTATGGCGGCTAGTTTACACCGGACCGTTCCCCTGATGGTGTGTTTACCAACGGATAAATTGGTCCCAGATGAGCAGGGCGTGCCGCGCCCGATTCAGGGTCCGTTTGCCACCCTGTACTTATTGCACGGTATCTTAGGTAGTGAAGTCGACTGGATTAGTGGCACACGAATCCAGCGCTGGGCCGACGAACGGAACCTGGCTGTCGTGATGCCAGTGGGCGAGAATAGTTTCTATACTGATCATCCTTGGTCTGGGGAGACGTATAGTCAATTTATTGGTCAGGAATTGATTGATTTTACACGCCGGACGTTTCCACTATCACACCAGCGTGACCAAACTTTTATTGGCGGATTATCAATGGGTGGTTACGGGGCGCTGTATAACGGACTAAAATTTCACGATACTTTTGGGGCCATTGTGAGTTTATCAGCCGGACTGAATGTGCGACCCGGAATGGAAAAGTTACCGGCAAAACCTCAGTGGTTTGCGGAAACGGCCGCATATCAGCATGGCGTTTTTGGCCCAGATCTAGCAGCTGCTGGTCATTCGGAATTAAACCCGCAAGTGCTCGTAACTAAATTACTGGCAGCTCACGTCGCTTTACCCGCGATTTTTATGGCGATTGGCGATCAGGACGGCTTAAAGCCAGCGAATGATGAATTTGATCATTTTCTAACGGCCAAAAAAGTTTCGCATGAATATGTGGTCGGTTCTGGAGCGCACGAGTGGGATTTCTGGGACCGCTATCTATTAAAAGCACTGAACTGGTTGCCACTAACTAATCAGGGCGCCGGTGTTAATTCTGGGCATATTAAAGCTAATTGATGGGCTGCTTCAATCATTCTGCGTACAAATTATTAAAAAATATATTAATCTAAAAGCAAGGTGTCCCAAGGGATGAGCCTTGTTTTTTTGTTTTAATTTATAAAATTGGACCGTTCCAATTAACAAAAAGGTTGATTTTTTGAAATGAGTTGTTAAAATAGAACTTGTAAACGAAAACATTTAAACAGTTAGCGTTCAAGTGAAAAGCAAATTAAGGAGTGTTTTTGAAATGACAACAGATTACTCATCACCAGCATATTTGCAAAAAGTTGATAAGTACTGGCGTGCTGCCAACTACTTATCAGTTGGTCAACTTTATTTAAAAGATAATCCACTATTACAACGGCCATTGAAGGCCAGTGACGTTAAGGTTCATCCAATTGGTCACTGGGGGACGATTGCCGGTCAAAACTTTATCTATGCCCATCTTAACCGGGTCATCAACAAGTACGGTTTGAAAATGTTCTACGTTGAAGGTCCAGGTCATGGTGGTCAAGTGATGGTTTCAAACTCTTACCTTGACGGTACTTACACCGATATTTATCCAGAAATTACGCAGGATGTTGAAGGGATGCAAAAGCTCTTTAAGCAATTCTCATTCCCAGGTGGGGTTGCTTCCCATGCGGCACCTGAAACACCCGGTTCAATCCATGAAGGTGGCGAACTTGGTTACTCAATTTCACACGGGGTTGGGGCAATTCTTGACAATCCTGACGAGATCGCCGCGGTTGTTGTTGGTGATGGGGAATCCGAAACGGGTCCATTAGCAACTTCATGGCAATCAACGAAGTTCATTAACCCAATCAACGACGGGGCTATTTTACCAATCTTGAACTTAAATGGTTTTAAGATTTCTAACCCAACGATTTTTGGTCGGACTTCTGATGCTAAGATTAAGGAATACTTCGAAAGCATGAATTGGGAACCAATCTTCGTTGAAGGTGACGATCCTGAAAAGGTTCACCCAGCCTTAGCTAAGGCCATGGATGAAGCCGTTGAAAAGATCAAGGCAATCCAGAAGCATGCTCGCGAAAATGACGATGCGACATTGCCAGTATGGCCAATGATCGTCTTCCGCGCACCTAAGGGCTGGACTGGTCCGAAGTCATGGGACGGTGATAAGATCGAAGGTTCATTCCGTGCTCATCAAATTCCGATTCCTGTTGATCAAAATGACATGGAACATGCGGATGCTTTAGTTGATTGGCTCGAATCATATCAACCAAAAGAACTCTTCAATGAAGATGGCTCTTTGAAGGATGATATTAAAGAAATTATTCCTACTGGGGACAGTCGGATGGCTGCTAACCCAATCACCAATGGTGGGGTCGATCCGAAAGCCTTGAACTTACCAAACTTCCGTGATTATGCGGTCGATACGTCCAAAGAAGGCGCGAATGTTAAGCAAGATATGATCGTTTGGTCAGACTATTTGCGGGATGTCATCAAGAAGAATCCTGATAACTTCCGGTTGTTCGGACCTGATGAAACCATGTCTAACCGCTTATATGGTGTCTTCGAAACCACTAATCGTCAATGGATGGAAGACATTCATCCAGATAGTGACCAATATGAAGCACCAGCTGGCCGGGTCTTAGATGCTCAGTTATCTGAACACCAAGCTGAAGGTTGGTTAGAAGGTTACGTCTTAACTGGACGTCATGGGTTATTTGCCAGTTATGAAGCCTTCCTACGCGTTGTGGACTCAATGTTGACGCAACACTTCAAGTGGTTACGTAAAGCCAATGAACTTGATTGGCGTAAAAAGTACCCATCACTTAACATTATCGCGGCTTCAACTGTATTCCAACAAGACCATAATGGTTATACCCACCAAGATCCAGGTGCATTAACTCATTTGGCCGAAAAGAAACCAGAATACATTCGCGAATATTTACCAGCCGATGCCAACACGTTATTAGCTGTCGGTGACGTCATTTTCCGGAGCCAAGAAAAGATCAACTACGTGGTTACGTCAAAACACCCACGTCAACAATGGTTCAGCATTGAAGAAGCTAAGCAATTAGTTGACAATGGTCTTGGTATCATTGATTGGGCAAGTACGGACCAAGATAGCGAACCAGACATTGTCTTTGCAGCTGCTGGGACGGAACCAACGCTTGAAACGTTGGCTGCCATCCAATTACTACACGACAGTTTCCCAGAGATGAAGATTCGTTTCGTGAACGTGGTCGACATCTTGAAGTTACGTAGTCCTGAAAAGGATCCGCGGGGCTTGTCAGATGCTGAGTTTGACCATTACTTTACTAAGGACAAACCAGTGGTCTTTGCTTTCCACGGTTACGAAGACTTAGTTCGTGACATCTTCTTTGATCGTCACAACCATAACTTATACGTCCACGGTTACCGTGAAAATGGTGATATTACCACACCATTCGACGTACGGGTCATGAACCAGATGGACCGCTTCGACTTAGCTAAGTCGGCAATTGCGGCGCAACCAGCAATGGAAAACACTGGTGCGGCCTTCGTTCAATCCATGGATAATATGCTTGCTAAACACAATGCCTATATCCGGGATGCCGGAACTGACTTGCCAGAAGTTAATGATTGGCAATGGAAGGGTTTAAAATAAGCAGTTAAAATCTTAATTTGAAAATAGCGTTGCTACTGGCCTGTGCCTCCAGTAGCAACGCTATTTTTGTGCGCTATTAATTGTGTCGATTGGATACTGTCAACTCAGCATGGGCGACTTATTTCAGATTGCGTGTATATCAAGCAATACTAGTGGTATGTCAACAAGTGCTGATTGGTGCTGGAATGTAGCCTATGACGTCTTAATCAGAACCTAGCTAACTGACGTTTAATCAAGAAGCAACTTGCAATGACTAGCATAATGTGAATTGTGAGCATATTTTAATTGGTTTTTAATTATTCCTGTTATAATAACGCTACCTAAGCTGATACTAGTGATGGTGATTAGTTAAGGATGAACGGGTCTGACGCAATCAGCTCAGCCTAACATCGTCGATTCCGGTTCCATGAACCGAGTTTATGTGGAAAGGAGCGACTGGTTGTTTAATCGCCAGTCAACGATGCTAATGAAAATTTTGATAACAGTCGAGAATTTAGTGATGGATGGTGTCAAACGAGCGGCGACGGTCCTCGGCAATGCGTTGACCTCGCAAGCCGAAGTTGCCTTTTACTCCTTGGCCCAACCCCGGTCTTTCTATGAACTGAGCGCACCGCTTATCACGGCGCGCCGGCCTGCAAGTGCGACGGTACTTAATTACTTTGGCGCTGATCCGTTGACCGTTTATGCGCCTCAAATAGATGATTTACTCACGACGATTGGGTCGGGAGCTTACGATGCCGTTATTCTCCCGGGAGGTTTACTGACGAGTTTTGCTCCGGCAATCAAACAGCGTTTTCCACGGGTCAATGTCATTGCGTGGATGCACAATAATGTTGATATCTACCTCAATCAGTATTACGTCCAAATGCAAGATGAACTGGTCGCAGGGCTCTTAGCGGCTGATACGGTCGTGACATTGACCGATTATGATTGGGAAGGCTACTCACGTTTTAACGCCCATACGGTCAAGTTCTATAATCCACCGACCATGCAAGCTCATGGTCAGCAGGCCGACTTGGCGCAACATATCATTGCCTACACTGGTCGTATTGACCTGCAACATAAGGGGCTCGATTATTTGTTGACAGTTGCGCGAGCCTTGCCTGCTGATTGGCAAATTGCAGTCGCGGGGACTGGTCCCGAAGACCAATTAGCGACGTTCAATCGGTTGATGGCTGAACTCGATGTTCGTGACCGCATTATTTATCGGGGTGCGCTGAAAGATACTGAGTTACGGGCGCATTATCAACAGGCGAGTGTCTTCATGATGACTTCGCGTTGGGAAGGGATGCCATTAGTTATGGGGGAAGCGATGACGATGGGGTTACCGATCGTCTCAATGTGGAATACTGGCTCAGCCGAGTACTTGCAGGGTGGCCAGTACGGTGTGTTGACTCCGGCCCGCGATGTTAATGCTCTGATTACTGGCTTAATGCCACTGTTAACTGATTTTGACTGTCGCGCTGAATATGCCGCGCGCGCTCGGCAACGCAGTCATGACTTTACCTTGAGCAAGATTGTCCGGCAGTGGCTGGCACTATTGAATCGCCAATATGTTCCGCAAACGGTCGTCGAATCAAATTGGCCTGCGGATTTGAGTAGTGGGGGACATTAGCCTGTCATAGCGGTCATGATAATCGCTCAGTACTTAGGACCTGAATGGTCGGTGCTGAGCTTTTTTGTCATTGATGGTGGGGATTTTCTTTGGATAGAACTATTATATAAAAGTTATGAATTCTATTAATAAATTTGCAAACGCGTGACAACTTTGATACACTCAATCAAAAGGTCAGCCGTGCCTGACCGCATTGGAGGAGCTTGCTATTGAAGACAACGTGGCTGGCTAGTTTACTAGTCACAATCTTTTGGGGCGCCGTATTGGGGCTCGTTGTAACGTATTTAGGTGGGGCGATGGTCGAGGCTTTGACCGCCACCCCCATCGTTCGTGAACCACTCAAAGCCATGGCGGTGGGTATCATATTGGCAGTGATGAGTGGGTTACTAGTGACAACGCACCATTAAGAACTGTATGCTGGCTTTAAGGGCGCTTAGCCGACCGTTAACAAGCTTGATAAATTAAAAATGATTCGCCTTCTTGTCAGAGGAAGGTGAATCATTTTTTAGTGTAGATGAATCACGGGGTTCAATGGTGAACTAACTGTCCGGAGTGCGTTGCGCAAATGCTCACGATTTGGATAGTCGGAGTAGTTTGAGTAACGTACCGGCAAGTTCTTCACGTTGATGGGCTGGCAGATCACTCAGGTAGTCGAGTAATGCAACAACATTAGGTGATTGGAGAAGCTCGTCGCGAAAGAAGTCCGCTATTTTTAAATTCAGAGTTTCAGCGATTGCGGTCAAACTTTGTAGTTTAATGTTATCGACCTTACCACGTTCGAGTCGAGAAATTAGAGAGATTGAAACATTGGATTGTTCGGCCAATTGCTCGATGGTGATGCCGTGTTGCTGTCGGCGTTGCCGAATGATTTTGCCTATCTCGGTTAACATGGGAATCCTCCTTAATCCATTAAGCGTCTTAGCACTAATTTTAGAGGTTTCGCTATGCTTGAAACAGATTCAAGCAATCAGTAGTTCTCGATTAAACGCGGCTTCTCAAATAAACTTGGCAATGGGGCCGGTACCGTCACCCGTGTGGTGCTAAATGGAAGTTGTAGATCCAACAATTGGGCATGTAACATCAGCCGAGGCGCCGACTCCGTTTGCGAGTCGTAAAGTGGATCACCGATAATCGGGTGGTCACTGGCGGCCAAGTGGACCCGTAGCTGATGGGTACGGCCAGTATGCAGGGTCAGTTTAACTAAACTCTGATGGGCGGTTGTTGCACATACTTCGTAGTCGGTGAGTGCTGGCTGGGCATCGGCCGTGTTGACCCAGCGTTTGCGTTTGTCGGTAGCATCATGACCGATTGGCGCGGTGAAATGCCCAGTTGGCGTGGCAAAGTGACCACGTACCCAGGCATAATAAGTCCGGCGAATTTGCTTGTCACTGATTAAGCGGTCTAGAATCGGGACGACGACCGGGTTCAATGCGACTAGCATCGCACCAGAAGTCATCTGGTCGAGCCGGTGAACCATGTATGGCACCTGCTGAGTTGGTTGGAGTGTGGCTGCTAGGTCATTTAAAATTGATCCGGTTTCACCTGGTTGATTAGGATGCGATTTCACGCCAGCGGGTTTATCAACGACTAACAGATCGCTGTTTTGATATAAAATCGTGGCTGGGGCCGTGGCAGCCGCAATATAGTTCGAGGTCGGAGTCCGAAAGTCACTGGGGATAAACGTCAGCGTCAGGCAATCACCAGTATTGACGAGTTGTGCAATCGA
Source organism: Lactiplantibacillus sp. ME-2 (assembly GCF_022549155.1). NCBI lineage: Bacteria > Bacillati > Bacillota > Bacilli > Lactobacillales > Lactobacillaceae > Lactiplantibacillus > Lactiplantibacillus sp. ME-2. The sequence continues at coordinate 70,478 of NZ_JAKZEQ010000001.1, read as the reverse complement.
CGTTGGTGCACCGTTCAGCTGAATCCGCCGCGTTTGGCGTAACTGGCCCTGAATCCGCTTTGGAATCAGCCAAGTCCGAAGGCAAGCCCGAATCGACTGTTGATTCAAACTAGACGGGATAGTGAGTTGATAAGTCCAGGTCATGAATAAAGCTCCTTTATAACGGGGAAGAAGACGGGCAACGCACGGAAACCACTAAAAAAGTCTGGAACGTATCCAGACTTTTTTGTTAGTCTTCTTTTTTAGCGGCCGGCTTAACGATCAAAACGTCACAAATTGCGTTGCGACTGACGTAGGTGGTTACGGAGCCGACCATCAAACGTTCAACGGCGGATAAGCCGGTTGAGCCAATCATAATTAATTCATTATGGTGGTCTGCAGGAAATTCACGCGCGATAACCGTTTTGGGATTACCAAAACGAACATGGACATCAACGTCGGTCACCCCAGCGTCAATCGTTTGTTGCTTGAGTTCTTCCAAGCGCTTTTGAACGTCTTCCGACAACTTGTAGATGACATCACCACTGACCGCACCGCCGTACGTGTCACTAAATTGGTTGACTTCCAACACGTTTAAAATGTCGAGATGGGTCTTGTTACGCTTAGCGACTTCGATGCCCCGCCGAAGAACTTCGTCGGTAGCCTTGGAGCCATCAACTGGTACCAGGATATTTTGATATTGTTGTAACATAATGGTTACCCCCGTTTGATATGGCTAGTTAATAACTATATTTTAGCATTAATTTTCAGCAATGTAAGCATTTAAAATCGATTGATTTATTTGATAACTTGAGTTTGTAAGGATAATTATTTTAATGGACTGAAAAATGACTAATTTTTTTCAGTCGGTACTAGTCCTTGAAAAATAATATTCTTCAAGGTCGTTAATCGATCAATCAGTCACATTTAATTTAAATACAGTAATTGAGAAGCGAGTTGATTTTGGAAAAGCCCCTGGTCATAACGTCTTGCAGCGATTGTCAATTCGGTCAACGATAACAAATTGTTAACTGATCAATCAGTTAAAATGATAGCGGTGTCAATCAATTGATATTAATAAAATAATTCGAAGCGATCTCGTTTGAATGTCCCTCTTCGACATGCTAATATTATTCTGTAATAGCAGGTGCTACAGGGGAATTAAATCGGTTGTGCTAACAGCTAACTCACGGAAAGTTTGGGGATTTTAAAATTGAAAATTGGAATGACAAAAAAAGTAGTAACTTCATTATTGCTAAGTACCGCTTTGTTGCCGATGTTGAGTGGTAAAGCTGATACGGCAAGTGCAAATCAAAAACCGGCAGCTGCGACTAAGGGAAACAGCGCTGCTTCAGCTGCAAGCCAACAAGTGACCTTAAGTGCTGGCAGTCAGACGGAAACGACAGCGGCCGGTGCGACTGACCAATCAGTTGCCAGTGACGGTGCCAAGACTGACGATCAAGCTGAATCGACCAGCACGACGACGGCTACTACCAGTGCGACAAGTCGTGTCACAGTGCGGGCAGCCAGTCAAGCCGCTAAAGCTGACAGTACAGGACCGCAAAGCCAGTCCTCCGCCAGTGAAGCTGCCAAGGATAACGCGGCTGCTAGTGCTACGGCGGACTCCACAACTAGTGCTGTTGATCAACTTGATAAAACGGCCAAAGCTAGTGCAGCCACGAGCCAAGCCAGTCACAGTACGACTAATGAGACGGCTAAAGCCAGCGCGGCCGCAAGTCAGGATAGTCATGTCACTACGGACCAATCCAGCGCGACTGTGACGAGTGAAGTAGCCAAATCAGCCGCATCGTCAGCCGCACCTAAGCAAGCGACTGAGCAGGCGGTAGCCGCGAAAATCTCACCAAAGATTGAGACGGCTGTGGCGGCTGATGCGGTCCAGTCATCAGCGATGATGGCACGGTCCACGCGGGCAATGACTAGTCAGGAAATCTTCCTGAGTCAGATTAAAGCGGGGGCAATCTCTGGTTGGAACAAGTATCAAGTCTTGCCATCAGTCACGGCCGCACAGGCAATTCTGGAAAGTGGTTGGGGACAATCACAACTTGCAACTCAGGGAAACAACTTATTCGGTATCAAGGGAAGTTATCATGGGCAATCAATCTACTTCCCAACCCAGGAATGGAATGGCTCACAATACATTACGATTCAAGACGCTTTTCGGAAGTACCCGAATTGGTCAGCTAGTGTTGAAGATCATGGCGCCTTTTTGGTTGTCAATCCGCGTTACAGCAATTTAATTGGGGTTACCGATTATCGGCGCGTTGCCAGTCTCTTGCAACAAGACGGCTACGCAACCGCGCCAACGTACGCGAGTTCGCTGATCAGCATCATTGAATATAACAAGCTACACGAGTGGGATCAAGAAGCGCTCAGTGGTCAGGCAAGTGGCGGAAATGATAATAACCAAGTTCAGCCTGATCAAGACGTCACCCCAACCAGTGGTACACATAAGTTTACTAAGACAACGACAATTCACAATGCGCCGGACGCCACGAGTGCCGTAGTGGGTACTTACAACGCTGGTGAAACAGTCAATTACAATGGTAAGTTAACGGTCGGTAATGCAACTTGGTTACGCTATCAGTCCTATTCTGGCGTATCACGGTATGTGATGATTAGTCAAACAACAACTAATGATAATAATAACCAGGCGACAGTTACGCCAGCTAGTGGGTCATATAAGTTTACCGCAAAGACCAACATTCGATCAGCTGCAAGCAAAACGGCTCAAGTGGTCGGCACTTATAATGCTGGTGAGACGGTTTACTATAATGGCAAGATTACCACGGGTGGGACAACTTGGTTACGGTATTTATCCTATTCAGGCGCTCAGCATTACGTGGCTATGAGTGGTGATGAGGTTGGTGCTGTGGCTAAACCGGACGTGGTTGCAACCAGTGGGTCGTATCGTTTCACGAAAACGACAGCAATCAAGAGTTCACCTGCAACTAGTGCGACAACGGTTGGGTCTTATAATGCTGGCGATACGGTCTATTACAATGGTAAGGTGACGACAAATGGTCAGACTTGGTTACGTTACATGTCTTACTCAGGTGCCCAGCATTATGTGCAAATTAGTGGTGAGAGTACGTCGACCAATGTTGATAAACCGCAAGTAACGCCTCAAAGTGGTAGTTATCGCTTTACGCAAACAACGGCGATTAAGAATACACCGGCTGGAAATGCCCCAAGTGTCGGTACCTATAGTGCTGGTGATACAGTCTACTACAACGCTAAGGTAACGGCTAACGGCCAGACTTGGTTACGGTATTTGTCTTATTCGGGCGCCCAACATTACGTAGCGATTAGTGGTAATGCCGCTACCGGAAATACGACGTCTAAGCCGGTAACAAACAGTCAAGGGGCGTTCCGCTTCGTAACGACGACTAATATTCGTACGGCGCCAAGTACGCGCGCAAGCGTTGTCGGTGAATATAACCCAGGTGAAACGGTTTATTACAATGGGACGGTTCAAGCTGAGGGTTACACGTGGCTCCGATATCTGAGTCGCTCCGGTGCAACGCACTATGTTGCTAAGCTTGAAGGCTAGGCATATTAGTTGTTCCGGCGTCCAAATGGCTTTATACTAAGGATATTGAAATGGAATAGCGATTACGACCGCTATTAATGTTTCGGCAACCTAGTTGGCTTCGGCTGACTAGGTTGTTTTTTTACTCGGTTTGCAATCGCTTACATTGTATGCTATATTGGATTTATCGGAAGAGTCACAGGTCAGTATCAAACTGTTACCCAGTTGTTGTAACAAACCCGTCAAGTGATAGCTAGTGCAGTATAGCAGCGTTTCCGCTAATTTCGGATAACTGACTGGCCCAACCTCCATCTATTGATGGCACGGTTATGTCCACGGAGAACGGATTGCCGCCAATCAAACGTTCACGGATGTGGATAGTGAATCAGTCATCTTGTGGTGTGAAGAATGCCACGCCAAACTTTTTGTATGATTCTTCCAAAAAATGGGCTCACATTGTGGGTCCTTTTTTCATCTTGCTGTATGATTAAAGTAACCTAAAGCTGAAGGAGATTTTAAAACATGTATTATGTCGCAATGAAAGATCATGAGATTGGCCGTAACTTGGCAACCGAACAATATTTAATGAATAACGTGGATTTCGATGAACCATTAGTTTTGTTCTACTATGAAGAACCGTGCATCATTGTTGGTCGGAACCAGAACACCCTTGAAGAAATTAATGCCGACTATGTCCGGGAACATCACATTACCGTAACGCGGCGTCTCTCTGGTGGTGGGGCTGTGTATCAAGATCTTGGTAACCTCTGCTTCAGCTTTGTGGTGGATAGTGACAGTCAAGAGTTTGGCGACTTTAAGACATTTACCAAGCCAATCATTGATGCGCTTCACGATATGGGGGCGACGACAGCGACGGTCAGTGGTCGCAATGATTTGCTCGTTGATGGTAAGAAATTCTCCGGTAACGCCATGTATTCACGGAATGGCAAGACGTTCTCCCATGGCACTTTGATGTTGAATGTTGATTTAAACGTTGTCCCACAGGCGCTAACAGTCCCGACCGACAAGATTGCTTCCAAAGGTATTAAGTCCGTTCGGAGTCGGGTCACGAATTTACGGCCTTATTTAGCGCCAGAATATCAGAATATCACGGTGCCAGAATTTCAGGATGCCCTGTTAAAAGAGTTGTTCCATGTTGATTCGTTGGATCAGATTGCGGATAAGGAATATCACGTGACACCTGAACAACAAAAAGCTATTGATAAAATTTACGAAGACTATTATGCTAATTGGGATTGGGTTTACGGTAAATCACCGGAATTCTCGGTTAAGCGGCGTCAACACTTTGATATGGGAACCATTGATGCGCGGATCTCGGTTGATGACGGCTTGATCAATAACATTAAATTTTATGGTGATTTCTTTGGTAGTGGCAACGTTCAAGATATTGAAGCCGCCCTTAAAGGTGTGCGGTACGACCATGAGGCCATCGCTAAAGCGCTGGCAGATATTGATTTAAATCAGTACTTCACGGGAATTGAACGGTCAGCCGTTATTGACTTAATTGCCCAATAATAGGAGTGATTTGTTGAAACTGACTCGCTTAGTTGCATTTGCGTTTGTGTCCTTTTTTTGTTACGGTATCGTCAATTGGATGATGTCGACTAGCCATTTTCACCTGCAGGCAAAAAATATTTCGGTAGCGGAAATGTGGCAGGGGTTGCTGATTGCCCTAGTCTTATATTTTCTAGGCGTTCTAGCAGTGTATATTAATCGTATGCTGGGTTTTTACGTCCTAGGGTTAGTTGTACTGATATATAGCTTAGGACTTGTCAGCGCCTTAATGTCGGGCTATCAGAGTACGGCTGGCATGGAAATTAAACTGGCGTTAGAAGTTATGGGTGTGATTGGATTGGGGATCAACTTTTATACGTTGGTGTTACTGACTCGCTGGCGACGTGCAAATTAACGAAATTGAATAATGAATGAGGGATAATGTTTTATGCAACGAAACGTACAAGCTTTTATTGATGATGTTACGGCTGACAAGGTTACGCAGGATAGCTTGACTGGTACCTATGCCAAACTAGCGACCAAGGTTAAGCCTTGGCTGGCGAAGCTGGTAGCGGCACTCAATGCCGACCAGCTTGCCCAAGTGACGCTGACGGCTAAGCATGAGCCAGCTATCAGCTTTCGGTTGGAGACGAGTGTTATTAATTTGCCACTGGCTAATCTGACCGAAATTGGAAAGGTTACGGCGGCAGAGGATACGCTGCCAATCAACGTTTACATGATTGCAGAATCCGATGCGTTACCGTCAGGATTGCGAATTGATGAGCTGGGAAGCGTTGCCGACGTGCTCGCTGATCAAGCCAACGCTGAAAAGTTATTAACCGATTGGCTGACGGCTCAGACTGATCGCTTAGACCAGATCACGGCGGCGGAAGCTTAAACGTAATCTTTACGAGTTAATTACTAAATCTTTACATGACTATGGTAAGGTAAGAATTGATATTGGAGCCAAGCCAAAATCAAAATACCAATGGAATTGAGTGTGTCGTTCATTAAATCGAACGGGATACTCAATTTTTTTGGTTGCGAAAAGTTAAGTACTGCGGCCCAACTGTGGTGAGTAGGAGCCACGAATTTTGTGGCGGTGCGACTTGCATTTTATCAATGAAGATGATACGGTAGTCCATGCGATGAGTCGATAGAGTCAGATCGTTAGCAATAACGGTTCCGCGCGAGCGGCTAGTGACTAATATTGATAGCGGGGCACGTTTCTCTGACGTATTTCAGAGTGTCTGGGTCACTGACATTGTGGAGTGTCACTCCCGCTGGTTTTACCAGTGCCGCGATGAACGCGTGTTAACCATTTTCGGATGGCTGACACGCTTTTTTTTTGCGTACAGATCACGCATAAGACTTTCATAGGGTGGACTATTCGGCAAAAGCGGTGGTCGACTGGATAGTCGTAAAATAAAACGGACGGCCATCAGGATAAGATTATCCCGGCGACCGTCCGTCAATGGACTGAAAGATTAGTCCTCTTCGTTCATTGCAGCTGCTGACTCGGTGTTAGCAGTTGCCCGTTGCATTTTTCCAAGCACACCGCGGGCGATTGGGCCGACGATGATGAGTTGGAGTGGTAATGCAACAATCAAGTTAAAGATCCAAGTGTGACCGTAAGTCGCTAAAACGTGACTTCCGGACAATTCACCTTCCACTGCAATCCCGAAGAGGGACATGCAAGTTACCATGCCAAGAACCATCAAGACGGAGATGGTAATCCCAATCAAGACAACCCGTTTGCGCATGTAATCATTAATGATATATTTGAAAGCTAATCGTTTGGCAATTGGTCCCACGACCAATAAGTCTAAAATGATGGCAACGAATAAACCGAGTGGGTAGCCACTAAGGATTGCCATTACTAACCCGTTGCTGAAACCTTGAGCAAGGGTAACGTTATAGGCGGTCATCACAAAGACCATTAAACCGGCCATAATGGCGGTAAAGACAACTTCTTCTTTTAAATTACGTGGCATTCTATTCACACACTCCTAGTTTTTTTGTATCGGTTGATTACTATAGCATGCGAAGGGGGCCTCACATAAGTAACAATTTGATGACAAATTATGAAACGGTTACATTGTTAGCCCGCTTTGGGCCGTAGTCGGGTGTCATTTACGATATACTTATAAGGGGCAGTATGATGGCAAAATGAACTTTAAAGAAATAAGGTTGTGGAAACAGCTTTCAAGTTAACAAAATTCATTTCTGCTGATGCCACGGTTGTTGTTGAGGAGATACGTAGTCAAGAAAAGGATGGCACAATGAATCTTAGGTGCCCAAAAATGGACCAACTGAGCCAAATATAATTTAAAGTTAAATTTCGATCCAGAACAGGTAAACGTTGGTAAAGTGAGACAACATAGCGTATGCTGTAGTTAGCATCAGACAATTAATCTTTGGGGAGTTGATTATCTTGAAAAAAATGTTAGTTAGTTCAGCCGTGATTGCTGGGATCATTGCGCTGGGAGGCGGTTATTACTTAGAAGCCGACCATCAGTCTAGTCAGTCGCGGGTTAGTGAAACACAATCAGTTGTGTCAAAGACTAAGGCTAAAAAAGACGCGTCATCTTCAGCAAAGTCGACGAAGCAATCGACAGCTGCTAAATCGTCGTCAACTAAAGCATCGTCAGTTTCCACAACTTCAGCTAATGAGTCACAATCCGAAGCTAGTGCAACGACTAGTCAGGGTAGTAAGACAGCTACTGCAGCTAGCTCGCAGGGACATTCAAATACCACTGCAACTAGTCAAACAACTACCGGGCAGTCTGCATCCGCGACCTCATCATCAACTAGCGGCCAGCAGACGACCAATCCACAGCAGTTAACAGCTAGTCAGATTAATGATTGGGCTTGGCAACAAGTGGCTAAGGACTATCAACAAACAACCGCCAATAAGCAAAACTTTGTGTTTAATCAGTATCAAAGCGGTGGTTTAGTTTACGTGGAAGTTTATGAAAATACCAACGCCGATGTCGCACACTTAGCGGGTCGTTTTCGGATTAACGCCCAAGGTCAATTGGAACAACAGCAGTTGGCTAAGGGGAACGTATGGCAAGTTGTTGCAACACAGCCATAATGGCGTCGTTTAGCAGGTTACAATTGAAAAATAGTTATTGCCAATTGGGTGTTCAGCGGGTGTCAATTTTGAACACCTAATTTTTAGTATCATCATGGTCAATTTGGTAGCTTGATTCAGCTGTTATCACGGGTAAGTGCCGGCAGGGCCCAAGGTAAGGTATGACAAGCTAGCCTAGTGATGCCTCAGTAATTTGACCAGGATATTGTAACCGCCTTCTTGCTCATTGTGACCAAATACAGCATACTGAAAGTAGTTCATAAAGATTGGTGGCTGGTTTGATGGCAAAAGAGAAACATGAAATTTATGACGAACAGGATAAGCGACTGGGCCGCTTGATTCTGAAAATACTGGGGATCGTCGCGATTGTCAGCGGCTTAGTGGGACCGTTCATTTACTTATTGAATGCAAACTGGGGCCGTGAGCTAGGAACCTTGGCCGTGATTTGTGGCGGCGTTGCGATTTGTCTGGGCCCTAAAGGTCGAACTGCAGGGGGCCAGTGGTTAGCCCTCTTGAAGACGCTGGGGTTGAGTATTTTGATTTTAGGATATTTTGTGATTGTCTTGAAATTATTGGGATAGCTAGGCAGTGTCGAATGCGTTTCTGTAAAAATGGTGGTCAGGATAATGCTGGCACCATTTTTTATTGTGCTGAAATAAGATTGGGGCTTGCGCTCCTATTATTATGAGAGTAAGATGAAAACATCATTAAATAACATGTTGATGAGAAGAGTAGTCAGGTTATACCTTTGACAGGGAGCCGTGGGGAGTGTAAAGCGGTAAGGTAGCGCCTGATGAAGATGAACTCGGAATGCCCAGTTGCGGTCGCAAGGCTGTACTGGCGGGACTGGCCGATACTCCAGTGAGTCAATAATGACTTGATGAGTTTAACGGGGTGACCCGTAATTGAACTTGGGTGGTAACACGCGACCGGCGTCCCTTGAAGATGGCGGCTTTTTTTGTAGTCATTTTTACACTGGCGTCTCTGTAGACTGCCCGACCATAACTAGATTGGATGGGATTGAGATTATGACAAAACAAGCTGAGAAATTACACATTGAAACGCGGTTAGCACAAGCTGGTAATCGGAGTGATGATGAGAAGACCGGGGCAATTTCGGCGCCCATCTACTTGTCGACAGCATATCGACATGCTGGTTTAGGACAATCTACAGGATTTGACTACCCGCGCGAGGCCCAACCGACCCGCTGTATTTTGGAACGAGTGCTGGCAGAGATGGAACACGGCATCGCTGCGTATGCGCTGACTTCTGGCATGGCGGCAATCCAGCTCGTTTTCACGCTTTTCAATAGTGGTGACAAAATTATTGTGTCTGATGACTTATACGGGGGTTCGTACCGCTTCTTTGACCTCTTACACGACCATTATCATTTGGATTTTGCTGTCTGGGATGGGCAGGATCAAGCGACATTGGCAGCACTGGCAGACGATCAAACCGTTGCCCTGTGGTTGGAAACGCCATCGAATCCAACCATGAAGGTCATAGATATTACGGCCACAGCGGCTACCGCACACGCCCATGACCTCAAGTTAATCGTTGATAATACTTTCTATACACCGTTGATTCAAAAGCCACTGGATCTAGGCGCAGACATCGTCGTTCATTCCGCAACTAAGTATTTAGCCGGTCATAATGATGTTTTAGCCGGTGCAGTGGTAGTCAAGTCGCAGGCGGATGCTGATGCGCTTGAATTTAATCTGGTGACGACTGGTGCGGTCCTTGACCCGTTCGACGCTTGGCTGCTCTTACGGAGCTTGAAGACTTTGCCATTACGTTTGCATCAGCAGGAGGCTAATGCGCAGGAACTCGTTACGGTCCTTGAGGCAGATGAACACGTTGAACGTGTCTTATATCCAGGACGTGGTGGAATGATTAGTTTTTATCTCGCTACGGGTACCGACGTCGATACCTTTTTACGAGCATTGAACGTAATCTCGTTTGCGGAAAGTCTTGGCGGTGTCGAGAGCCTGTTAACAGTTCCGGCAGTTCAGACACACGCAGATTTAACGGAAGAGCAACGACAATCAAAGGGGATCACCGCTAACTTATTGCGGCTATCCGTTGGGATCGAAAATAGTGCCGATTTAGCAGCGGATCTCAAGCAAGCGCTGATCCGAGCAACAAAATAAAGCAAAAGGCTTTACTTACTTTTAGTATGTGGTAAACTATAATTATTATAAAGATATTGGAGGCATTTTTCATGGCAACTGCAACTTTAAGCGACGAAGAAATTCGCGAACGTATCAAGACGGGTAAACACATGTTATTCTTTACGGCGGACTGGTGCCCGGATTGCGCTTTTATTAAACCAGTAATGCCCCAAATCGAAGCGAAGTACGATCAATATGACTGGATCACGGTTGATCGTGACGCCAACATTGAAATTGCCCAAGACATGGGTGTGATGGGGATTCCTAGTTTTGTTGGGATTGAAGATGGTCAAGAAATTGGTCGATATGTTGACAAATTCCGTAAGACCCAAAAGCAAGTTGAAGATTTCTTAGATACACTTGAAAAGTAGTTTTGAAAGGCATGACGTTAGCTGATAACTAACCGTGTTAAAACGAGCCAACTCGAGTGCGTCCATGATGGTTAAGCTTTAACCACGATGGACGCGTTTGGGTTGGTTTTCGTTTGGGCTTCTGCTACACTATTAACTATTAATTTTGGAAACGGTGATAAACATGACAACAAATTTATTTGAAGATGTGGTGGTGCGGACGACCAAATTTGGTGACTTGCCCGTATTACACGTGTTTGCAGCTAGTCAAGCACAAACTAAATTACCAACGATCATCGATTATCATGGTTGGACAAATCAGACAGCGACTGAACTGGGTACGGCTTATCAGTTAGTACGCGCGGGTTTTCGAGTCATTCTCCCGACAGCGTATTTACATGGCAGTCGAAATGATGGGACTGATCTCGATCGGCATCCTGAACATTTTTGGTCGATTGTTGGACATTCAGTTGCGGAATTTCCACAATTAGTCGCGGCCTTAGTGGCTGCTGGAATTAGTGATGCTAATAAAATCGGTGTCATGGGAACTTCGATGGGCGGCATTACCGCTGCCGGTATTATGGCAACGCAGCCCACGGTAGTTGCTGGTGTCTCGTTAATTGGTTCACCAGAACCGGTGGCCTTTGCAACCGATCAAGTTGCACAATTACCAGCGGCATTACAAGCTAAGCTCCCAGCAGAACTAATTGAACAAACTTATCAACAACTGGCGAAGTTTGACTTATCTGAACACCCAGAAGCACTGGCAGGACGACCAATGTTCTTTTTCAACGGTACGGCCGATCAAATGGTACCTTATCAGTATATTCGTGATTTTAAGCACCGTTTTAAAGATGAGCCAGCCCTGAAGGCAACTGTCTTTAAACGCGCTGAAGGTGGCGTTCACCACGTACCTCACAAGATTCAAGAAGCTGCTGTCGCTTTCTTGGAGACCAACATTCTTAAATAATGCACACAGCACCCCACTGTTCATAAAACTGAACAGCATGGGTGCTTTTTATTGCCATCAATACCATAATCGTCGGACACTATGATAGCCTAAATCGCCTAAAAGTAGTGGTTCTGACAGTAACATTAGACAACCGCGTTCCAGTAAGAAAATCGCGAGATTCATCTCATCATCCCAGCGCGCGACCCGTTCGTTGAGCCGGCAGTTGTATCTTGAGCTTGCCTTTAGAGCCAGTGAATTCATTTTGAGAGGGTTGTGGCGCAAGCGGGGAATCCGGGTGAGGAGCCAGGGATAGGCTAGCAGGTCGGAACTGATCAGCCAATAAACGGGGAAACTAAAGGTCAGCTGCCACTGTCCGGTCGGTTTCGCGGTAAGCGCATAGTACGTCATTATTAAAACGGGGAGTGCTGACAGTTCGGCAGTCAGAATATTAATTGCTTTATCTTTCATTATTATTTCACCTTGCTGATTGGTTAGATTAAGCCGATGGATAAGCGTTCGATATTTTCCAGAACAACGGCAGGCTAACACGATTTCGGGCCAGTGTCAGGTCATCGAATTTGGTTAGTTAAGAAAATATTTATAAAATAATGATTGTTTACAATTGAATTTTGAACAATTTAGATGTATTCTGATAACCGTAAATGAAAACGTATACAATAATTTTAAAAAGAAGGCATTTACTATGGCAAAGATGATTGAAGCGTCTGTTGCAATGTTAAAAGTTATTGAAGCTTGGGATGTTAAACAGATTTACGGCTATGCTGGTGGATCGTTTAACTCAACCATGCACGCGTTGGATGTTGAGCAAGAACGGCTCCAATATGTGCACGTACGTCACGAACAAGTGGGGGCCCTCGCTGCGGCAGCGGATGCAAAGTTGACGGGTAAAATCGGGGTCGCCTTTGGGTCGGCCGGTCCTGGTGCCGTTAATTTACTCAACGGGTTGTATGATGCTAAGGAAGATCACGTGCCCGTACTTGCCTTGGTGGGCCAAGTTGCTCATACTAATATGAACTATGATTATTTCCAAGAATTCGCTGAAGAACCGATTTTTAGTGATGTGGCGGTCTTTAATCGAACCGTCATGACACCAGAAAGCTTACCATACGTCGTCGATAAGGCCATTCGGACGGCTTATCGTGAAAATGGGGTTGCGGTGGTGACAATTCCTAATGATTTTGGGTATGTTGAAATTCCTGATCTTAATTACGATTCAGCAAGTGTCCCTGCTAAACTGACCGGCATTCCTACTATTGATGATGAACAAGTTAAGACGGTGTTAACGATGATCAAGAACGCCAAGTACCCCGTCTTCCACGTTGGTCAAGGGACGCGTGGTGCAACCGAGGACATGATGGCGTTAGCGGAGCGTCTGCAAGTACCGATTATTATCACTGGGTTAGCCAAGGGCGTCATTCCTGATAGCTTTGATGGTAATATGGGAAGCGCTTATCGGGCAGCCTCGAAAGCGGCGGATGAACTGATGGGGATTACCGATTTGGTCGTTTCAGTTGGCGCGGATTATTCGTTCGCACAGATTATGTACACGACTCACGACTTCAAATATGTGCAAATTGAACTGGATCCTGGCAAGTTTGGTCGGCACCATCATTTGGATTTCGGGGTTAATGGCGATGCTAAAGTCTTCATCAAACGGGCCTTGGCATTAAGTGAACCAGCGTCACCGTCGCCATACTACCAAGCAGCTAAAGCAGATATGGCCGACTGGAAACAGTATTTGAAGAAGTTGAGTGAACGGACGACCGATCCACTTGAATACGAACAAGTCTACCAAGAAATCAACCGGGTCGCTACCGATGATGCAGTTTTCTCAATGGATGTTGGCGACAATACGATTAATAGTTTCCGTTTCCTAAAGATGAATCCCAAGCAAAAATTATTGACCTCAGCACTATTTGCCACGATGGGTGCCGGCGTTCCCGGTGCGATTGCGGCGAAGATGAGTTATCCTGATCGGCAAGCCTTCAACATTGCTGGCGACGGGGCCTTCTCAATGGTCATGCAAGACTTGTTGACCGAAGTTAAGTATCACTTGCCAATCTTTAATATTGTCACGTCTAACCAAACGTTGAACTTTATTAAATCAGAACAAGAAGATGTGCCGCAACCATATTATGGTATCGACTTGATTGATGCTGATTTTGCTAAGATAGCTGAAGGAATGGGCGTCAAAGGTATCCGTGTTGAACATTTTGATCAACTGCACGCAGCCTTCGAAACTGCGATGACCGAATTAAAGGCAGGTCGTCCGGTCTTAATTGATGCCAAGATTACGGACAAACGGGGGTTACCAGTTGAAATCCTTGATGTTGATCCAGCCAAGACATCGGATGCTTCTGTCAGTGCCTTCAAAGAAAAATATGACGCGAACGAATTGAAACCACTAACCAGTTATTTCAAGGAGTTCAACGTCGAATAGTCAGTGTGAACGAGCCTGCAATCAATTGATTGCAGGCTTTTTTGTTCTAGGATAGGTCAGGAATCATTGTTAAAAGGTTCCGGTTAACTCGATTCCTGTTCGTCAGCCAGTGCGCGTCCTATGCCGAACTCCGGGGCTGGGTGACAATTGCTGGAACGCAGCCGACGTCGATTTGAGCTAACGCACAATCCGCGTCATCTCAAATACGAGTCTTATTCTAAGCCGGAAGCAACCCACTTCCGACTAAGAATAATTTGGCTACTGAGCATTGTCACCCAGCCCCTCCAGTCTCTAGCTTGTGAGGGGCCACGGGTTGAAGTCGAGCATTGCCTAGCCAACTGATTAATGCGGTTTTGGCATTTGTCTGTTGGCGTAGCAAGCACAGGCTTTAGTGGCACCGAACACGTTTTGGGAAGCCGCTCGAATGGCTGATGAACAGCCACTTAACTTGGTACAATTAGTCGCTGACTATTTTTTATTGGAACTTTTAGTGAAATATCAATGTGTATTCTCTACTTTGTCGAAATATTCAACTATTACTACGGTAATTCAGAAATGGTAAGTTATCACAATAGCATCATCAACCTGACAGTTAATTGACAAATTACTGTTTGTAAAAAACAATGACAAGTCCAGCAAAAGTTCGGAACGCACGTGTCAGCCATTCGAACACTGTCCCGACTGGAAGGCGTTTCGGTCAATGCTCAGCGGTGAAATTTCACTTAGCAAGCGTCCTTTGCTTGGTTAGTGGAAGACCAGTATTTAAGACGTGGGTTGCGGCTTAAATCTGTGTCCACCGCGTTCCAGCAATTGACGGAAATGCCTGGAAGTCGGCGTAGGACGCGTTTAACCAAGCATGTTTACGCTGATTCGAACTTTTTCCAGCGGGCCTAAGCTGGTTGCTTTTGATCTTAAACCGGAACCTTTTAACAATATTTCGTGCAGAAAAGGCTTGGTATCATGCGGATATAATTTTAGGGCGTCATTCTGATTGGTCTGAGAGTTTTAAAAGCGGATAATGAAGCTAATTCTAGGGGGAGTGATGAGGATGAAGCGACGGTTAATTGCAGCGCCTACGGGTCTTTTATTGGTGGGATGGTTGATTGGCTGGGGCTTGCAAGCAATGCACCAACCGATGGGGACGGCTTGGACGGCCTACGCGTTTACGTTATTGATCTTATATACAATTTTGGCGACGTTTATCACTAGTATGGCGGATGCCTATCAGGGAAAGCATGGTCGAACAGTACCGGAAAAACAATTTTACTGGTACATGTGTACGTTATCAGTCATTTTGACAATTTTAGCGATTTATTGGATGGCACACAATTAGGGGGATTAATGCTAATGCAAGATGAAAGTGATTGGTTAATGCGGCAGTTACATGCGTTCGCAACGGGGTTAGGGTACACGCTTAGTCGTCATAAGGGAGGCACAACTGAGGTGGTGTTTCCGCAAGATCAAGATCAGCCGTTGCCACATCAAGTCGAATTGGCACAACTCATTGACAGAAAGGCTTATGCTCAAGCCGCTCATCGGTTGTTAGCGTTGCAGTTCGCAATGACGGAAGCTGAATTCTTGCAGCTCGGAATTTGGCTTTATGCGACGCTTAATCAATTTGACGACCAAAGTCTCGCTGCCGGGGGAATTTCACGAACATCGTTGGTGGCGGGATTGGAACAACTGCAAAAATTGAAAATGTGATGCTAAGATCTAAGCAAATCACGAATGAATTTGGCAAAAAAGAGATTCAGCTATGACGGAAAAATTAAAAGTCGTGCTCTCAGAATTTAATCCTGAAAGCACGACTTTTAATTTAACGCGTGTTCAATTATCGGACCACATAGACGTGGTCGTGAATCAGGTCGAATGGTCGGAAATGAGCATTTAACTTGGTAACGGCCTCGTTATCCTGATAATTAGCGTGGTCCCAAAATTGTTTGGAACCCGTGGCGCCGTATTTTTCGCCAATGACGATCAATGGGATATCGTAAGGACTTTGCCGCATAGCTTGTAACAAGTCCCAATCAATAGTCAATTTGTCCGGTGACCAGGCCATAATGACGTATTTAATAGTTGCGGCGTACTTATTGAAGGCACTGACGGCATCCAACGCTTCAATCGTCGTGACTGGGTGGCGTCCCGTCTGATTGCCAGTTTCGTGTGTCCAATCCTTTGAATCCGTGGTATAAATTGGCTGACCAGGATGGAGACGTTTGAGGCCCTTGGAAATATAGCCGTTACCGGCCATGACTTCCAGAACTGGCGCGCTGCCGGTGAAGTCAGCTAGGTCTTTCAGGAATGGCGCACTGATATAGGCCCACATCCCGTACTGCTCTTCGATATAGTCTCGAAAATTGCGTAGAAGTTGGTCAACTTTTGGGAGAGCGGCTGATAGTTGGTTCCAAGCCGCATCACCAGCAGGATCACCCATGGCATATTGCTGATTGATGCGCTCAAAGAGATGGTCCTGAAAATCATCAGGGACTTCTAAGACTGGCAATTGTTGGGGAGCTAAGCCGGCTGCCAGCAAGCGGTCACTTTCCAAGACATTATTGATCAGTACTAGAATTTGGGGATCATCCTTAAATAAGTCGCGGTACTTCATCAACTGTTGAATATACGGGGCACCGGCTTGCTTTTTGACCCGCTTTTTTAATTGTTTTAACTTCTTGGGATTCATAAAAAACTCCTAGTCATCAAAGTGTAAGTCTAATTCTTCTTGGCCGGTCGCATCCGTTGAAACCCGATGCTGGCGACCATGTAAGTAACCATCCATCAACTGAAACAGTTCATAGCGGTCTTCACTGGATAATTGTTCTTGATTAAACGTCAACGGCTTGCCCGATAAAAAGATGCGACCGAGGTCATACTCTTCTTGGTCTGATTTACCTGACAAGTAATCGGTCGTGACGTTGAAAAATTCGGCTAATTTACGAACTTCTAGGTAGGACGGGGTCCGTAAGTCCCGCTCCCAGTTACCAATTTGAGCCGCGGTATTTTGACGAGTCGTCTTGTCTGCGGTCGGCATTTGATTGAGGGCCGCCGCGAGTTGAGCGAGGGTCATTTTTTGCCCCCGACGTAGTGCTCTTAAACGTTCTGGAAACATGTGCTCACTTCCATTCCTTAGATTAACGGTGCGGATAACGCCATGAATTCATCGATATCCCGCTTGATCAAAGCTACACCAGCTTGCCAGAAGGCTGGTTTGGTCAGATCAACACCGAGGTGTTTGGCAGCTAGGGCTTCGGTCGACATGTTGGCGGTGTCTCGCAATAGGGCAATGTAGCGGTCTTCAAAGTCCGATTGTGTTTTAGCTTGAGCATAGATACCGAGACTGAAAAGGTAGCCAAATGTGTATGGAAAGTTATAAAACGGGACGTCGTCAATGTAAAAGTGCAACTTGCTAGCCCAAAACATCGGGTGGTAAGTATTTAAGGCATCACCATAGGCGTCTTTTTGGGCGGTTAGCATCAAGTCTGACAAAGTGTCAGGAGTGACGATCCCGTGCTGACGGGCGGTATAGAAGCGCGTCTCAAACAGGAAGCGGGCTCGAATATCCAGAAACATGGCTAACGGATTTTGCATTTTAGCATCCAATAAAGTTAATTTGGTTTTGGCATCATCGGCCGCTTTGACACTGGCGTCAGCGACAATCAGTTCGGCGAATGTTGAGGCGGTTTCGGCCACGTTCATCGCGTAATCTTGACGCCAAAGTGGTAGATCTTGAATGACGCTGCCATGAAAGGCGTGCCCTAATTCGTGGGCGAGGGTGGCTGTGTCATTAGGTGAACCCGTAAACGTCATGAAAATTCGGGATTCGTGGGTCTCTGGTAGATTTTCCATATAGCCACCAGGCCGCTTATTAGGGCGATTCTCAGCTTCAACCCAACGATGTTCAAGGGCGTGTTGGGCTAAAGCGCCCATCTTTGGACTAAATTGGCGAAAGTTGTTAATGACAAAATCGGCAGCTTGATCGTAAGTTTGGCTAGGAAGTTGTCCCAAGGTTAGTGGGGCTTCAATATCTTGCCAATCTAGTTGATCTTTACCGAGTAACTGGGCCTTACGCTTCAGGTAACTTAGTAAAATGTCCTTGCTGTCAGCGACAACTTGGTACATTGTGTCTAGTGTCGCTTGACTCATGCGGTTGAGTTCTAGTGGTTTCTGTAGGAAGTTCGTCGTACCATGCGCACGATAATTGGCAAGTCGGAAGCCCGCCAAGTGGTTCAACGTATCAGCAAAGGGAGCGGCGTGAGTTTGCCAAGCGTGCTCCCAGTTGCGCATTAATTCGGCGCGTTGGGCGTTCGGCATGGCGGCTGCTAACATGTTTTGAGCTTGACCCGCGGATAGTTGCTGGGTTATTCCGTTTTCATCGGTATAGGGCACTTGAATTTGGCTAACTAACGTGTCGTAGTGGTCACTCCAACCCTGAAAACCGTCGAGTGCTAAGTCATTGATTAGGGCTTCAGTGTCGTCATCTAGGAGCGCTAAGCCTTGCTGACGCATTTCGGTTAAGTTAAAGGCGATGGCTTGTAGTGCCGGTTGTTGCACGAGCGTGTCAAAGGTGGCTTGATCTAACTTAACGAGCTGCTTCTTGAAGCGGGTTAATAAATTGTTTAACTGATTATCAAGTTGATAAATTTGGTTTAGTAGTGGGGCGGCTTTGGTGTCGTCCGCATGTGCGGATTGATAAGCAACCACGAAAACGGTAGCTTGGTCAATACCGGCTTGAATGGCTTGCAGACTGTTGACGAGTTGGGTAAACCAGTCGGCGTCTGGTGTGTCAGCGGCAGCACGCCAGTGAACTAAGGTGTCTGCTGTTGTGGTCAACTGCTGTTTAATCGTGGACATTTTGGCAGTTAGTGCTGGGGAATCAATGCCACCAGCAAAGATACTGTCCAAATCCCACGTTTCGGAATAGTGCATAAAAAGAAGCCTCCTCAATCTGGTCTAGTTATCTTTAATTATAACGGTTATTATGAAGTAGTGGCGAAATTTTCCCGCTCAAAACAGATTTTTGTCTCATCAAGGAGTGAATTTTAATGAAGAAATGGTGGATCACACTGGGGGTACTCGTTGTTCTGGTAGCGGGAACTGTGATTGGTGCTGGCAGTTATTTTTACCACGTGGCAATTGCCCGTGGTGATAAGTCATTTGTTACGCAGAGTACAAAGCTATCGAAAAAAAGTTCGGTTTATCACCAAAAGTATTGGTATTTACATGCGCGTAAGCAAACTTGGACTATTGAGTCATCGGATCATTTACGGTTGGTTGCTTGGTATATTCCAGTTAAAAATTCTAAGAAGACTGTTGTTTTGGCACACGGATTTGCTGGGAATAAGGGTTTGATGGGTGCGTGGGCGGGGATGTATCATGAACTCGGCTACAACGTGCTGGTTCCTGATTCCCGAGCAAGTGGTGCGAGCCAGGGAAAAGCGGTCGGCTACGGCTGGCTGGAGCGCCGCGACGACTTGCAGTGGGCCAAAACCGTCGTACATAAAACGGCCACAACTCAAATCGTGATGAGCGGTATCAGTATGGGTGCAGCCGGGATGACGATGGCCAGTGGTGAACGGCAGTTGCCACAGATCAAAGCGTACGTCGTCGATAGTCCGTTTACGAGTGCTGATGCGATTATTAGTTATCAAGCGGGGCAACTCTATCATTTACCCGCGTTTCCGTTAGTCAACGTAACCAGTCTCATTACTAAATTACGTGCTGGTTATAGCTTCAAAGAGGCGGATGCAATCGCTCAGATTCGTAAAAACCACTTGCCTATCATGATTATCAGCGGCACCCGGGATGATTTTGTCCCGACTAGCATGGGCAAGACGCTGTACCGCAATGCTCACCAACCCAAGTCTTTATGGTTGGTGAAGGGAGCCGGCCACACCACGGCCATTACTCAGAATTACCAACGTTACAAGCGTCACGTCGCTGCATTCTTGGAACAATACGTGCAGTAATGTTAGCTTGCTTGAATTAGCACTGATTTGTCATGAATCGTGATATTAGGATGCTAACTTTCAAGGACAAAAGCAGCCAGCTATGGACCACTGGAAAAAGTGCGAGTTAGCGTAACCTTGCTTAGTTAGTTCGTCCTACGCCGACTTCCAGGCATTTCTGCCAATTGCCGGAACGTGGTGGGCACAGATTTGAGCCGAAAAACCACGTCTCAAATACTGACCTTTCACTAACCAAGCACAAGACGCTTGCTAAGTGAAATTTCACCACTGGGCATTGTCAGAAGCGCCTTCCAGTCGGGAGAGTATTCGAATGGCTGATAGAGATGTACTCAACTTTTGATCGATTTGTCGTTACTTTTCATAAACAGTAATTTTCTCAATCAACTGTCAGGCTGAAGGTGATATTGTGATAGCGCCCTATTCCTCAATCAACATAGTAATAATTGACCGTCTAGACAAAGCGGTTGCTGTAACCTTAAATTTTCGTTGGAGGTTCCTTTGCCAAAATAGCCAACGACAAATTGTACCGAGTTCAGTGGCCGTTCATCAGCCATTCGAGCGGCTTACCGACTGGAGGCGCTGGGTGACAATGCTCAGTAGCCAAATTATTCTTAGTCGGAAGTGGGGTGCTTTCGGCTTAGAATAAGACTCGTATTTGAGACCGGGCGGGTTGTGCACGGGCTCAAATCGACGTCGGCTTACGTTCCAGCAATTGTCACCCAGCCCCGGAGGTCGGAATCGGATGATCATTGCTGACAAACAAGAATCAAACAAACGGCCCCTTAATATCACAAAAGCTCCCAAATTGATTCGATCTGGGAGCTTTTGTGATATTAAGATAATTATGCCCGGTATGGGACCTGGCAAGGTACATCGACGCCATCTTTGAGTGTGATCAGGTATAACTGGTCAAGCACGGCGGGGCCTTGTGAATGACGAGCCCCCCAAGTAGTTAGCAACTGGTTTAGGCGGCTAGCGACTTGATGGTGGTCCGCAACACAGTCTAAGTCTTGTGCGGCCTTAGCTAAGGCTTGTTGTAATTCGGGAATTGCGCGTACTTCGGGGTCACTATAAGCGACATCGATGGCGCGAATTAGCGCAATGGCGTTTTCGTTTTTTAACATGCTACCATCCCTCTCCTGTGATGTGGCGAACTTAGTCCACGTCCTAATTTAAGTATAGCGCTCCTAAATTGAGATTCAAGTTACAAATGTAACCGCTATCACAAGTAACGGTAGGTCATTATTGTACTTTTGGTATCAGCTGTGTTATATTGTAATAGAAAAATAGAACACTAAGGAGGCCGTTAAATTGAAATTTGATGACAAGGTTCCGATTTATTATCAAATCAAACAGTATATTTATCATAAAATGATTGACGGAACGTTACCACCAGGGGCAAAGTTGCCCGCAGTCCGGCAGCTTGCGTTGGACTTGACGGTTAATGTTAATACAGTTCAGCGGGCACTCAGTGAGATGATTACGGAAGGCACTCTGACGTCCCAACGAGGTAAGGGGAATTTCGTAACGGAAGATCAGGCGCATATTATGCAATTGAGGACTACACTGGTGAACGAGCAATTAGCATTAGCGTACGACCAATTGCACGCACTAAATTTAAGTGACGCCGAAATCGTGGCGAGTCTGCAACAATACATTGCCCAACGAGAGGAGCACAATCATGACAGCATTGACGATTAAGGATTTACGTTATAAACATAATCAACGAATGATTTTACAAAATGTTCAATTAACCCTGGCGCCCAGCAAGATTGTCGGTTTATTAGGTGAAAACGGGGCGGGTAAAACGACCTTGATGCGACTAATTACAGGTAGTGCCAAGGGTCAGGGCAGTATTGTGATCAATGGTGCGACAACTGCCGTAGCCCGTAAGCAGCAGGTAAGTTTCACGGATCATTTGACTGGTTTTAGTGCCGGTATGAAATTACAACAAATCGCGCAATTTTATCAACTTGTTTATCCTGATTTTGACGCCAAACGCTATCAAGAGCTGGTTGACTTTCTGGAACTCAACCAACAACAAAAATTGGGTGAGTTGTCTAAGGGGACCCGCGAGAAATTAATCATTGCGCTGACCCTGAGTCGCAAAGTGGCTTTGTACTTATTAGATGAACCGTTTAGTGGGATCGACAGTATGAGCCGCAAAAAAATTATTAACAGTATTATCAAGTGGACGCCTGCCGAAGCGACATTATTGATTAGTGATCATTATGTCACTGAAATCGCGCCGATTCTTGATGAAATCGTGGTCGTTAAGGACCAAACAATTGTTGTTCATCAGGGTGCAGATGAGATTCGCGACGAACATGGCATGGAACTTGAAGATTATTATGAGAGCTTATATATGGGAGGTGTGACGGATGACAAGTAGTTGGTCACTATTTAAGGCCCTCAGTTGGCCACGCTTTAAGCAAATGAGTTTATTGATTGGTATCGAAGCTTTGGCGGTGATTGTCACTAGTTTGTGGACTGCCATCAAAGGAAACTTCACAGCTGCCACATTATTCTATAATTTATGTGCTTGGATGGCGTTACCTTTAATCGTTGGGTTTATCTTATTGGCAGTTTCAAATGAAAAATTCTTCCGGGCGGGGACGTTCTGGTTATTGCCAATTAGCGATTGGCGACGCTATACGATTAATTTAGTCGTTTCGTTGGTTGATATTGTTTATGTTTGGTTGGTCCAAGTGATTTTATTCTGCTTAACTCTGTGGATTGGTTGGAATGAACTGATGGGAGGCTTAACATCAGCGTCGCTGTTCTTTAGCCAGTTTGATGCGGGTAGTGCCGTGCAGTTCGCACTCGGAACGTTGCTAGTCTTAGTTCTTGTGACGATTCTGATTTGGAGCACGATAACGCTTTGCCATTTTGTTACGAATGCGACCAAGGGCTTTTTACCACGATTTCGGCAACGGTTCGTCAATGTGATTATCACGGTGGTGGTCATTTACGTAGCTTTCCGCTTAGCTAATTTGTTGATTAGCATGGTCAGCTTTCTCTCCAGTCAGCTAGTCAACCAGGGACAAATCGATTCTTTATGGGTCGGTAGTCTCGTCATGTTGGCAGTTATCTTAGTTGAAGGTGTGTTAAATACCTTGATGTTGCAAAAATGGGTTGAGCCAACCTTGAATTAATTTAGTAATCCTAAAAAATCACTCATTCGTATTGAATGAGTGATTTTTATTGCGCATTTTTTAAACGATGGTTGCACCTAAGCTGTTTTTGAAGTGACGCAACGCCCATTCGTGACCAGCGGCGTCAAAACTAGCAACGGCATCCTGATGAATGACGAGTTGGTAACCCAAATTATAGGCGTCAACAGCCGTGTGAAGGACACAAATGTCGGTACAAACACCGACTAAGTGCAGGGTGTCAACATGGCGTTCTCGCAGACGTAAATCCAAATCAGTACCCGCAAATGAACTGTAACGCGTCTTGTCGAATGCCCAAACATTATCGGCGGCTTGATGATCAGCGTACCAATCTTTGAGTGGCCCATAGAGTTCACGACCCCAGGTACCCCGAACATTATGAGGTGGAAACAACTTGCTTTCGGGATGGTAAGGATCATGCGGGGTATGGACATCGGTTGGCAGTAAGACCCAGTCGCTTGCCGTAGCCATTTGGTTGGCGAGTTTGACGATCGTTGGTGCGAGCGCTTGGCCGGGTTGCCCACAAGTGAGTGCCCCGCCGTCAGCCACAAAATCATTCGTATAATCAATAATCAGTAAGGCTTGGTGACTTGCCATAATAAAGGCCTCCAATATTAGGTTTGAGATTGGTTTTACTGTAAACAACTCTGATGGGACTGTCAATTGTTTAACTAGCGTTGGATTGACTAAATAATTATATTAATGAGATTTGGAGCTATAAGGACAGCAGCTTGCTGAAAGTCTTTTCTGAACAATAAAATATTAATAATATTTTGTGGCCGACCAAGGCGCCAGGTATTGGGCGTTAATATAAATAATTGCGAATGGCGACTTATTAGCCGGCGTTCTGTTTGCTAATTGCTGATTTTTGCCCCAAATTGGCACAGTAGCCGCCGTCCTGTTTTCCCAATCGTTAAACTGAGATTGGGTTATTGTCAGTTAAATATAAAAAGTCTAGCCAGCGTGTTGAGTTCGACAACATACTGGCTAGACTTTTGGTGGGTAAACGAAAGTTGAGTCGCTGGCCTGATGATTATTCTGCTAGTTGATCAGTAATTGCCGTGACAATTTGGTCAGGGGTCAGCTTAAATTCATGCCGCAGTTCATTAGTTGTTTCACGGTCATTAAAGCGTTTGGCAGCACCAAAGTTCAGAACGCGCATAGCGCTGTTGCCATAGTAGCGACTAACTTTTTCACCAAAACCACCGCTGAGACTGGCTTCCTCAACCGTGACAACTAACTGATGGTCGGCCTTTAAGTTGGCCAAAGTCATCGTATCGGGGTCAGAAATGTCCCGGGGATCAATGAGCGTCGCGTCAATGTGTTGCTCAGCTAATTATTGTTGCACGGCTGTTGCTAAAGGCAGGAGACTGCCTACACCGAGTAAAGCAACTTGCTGACCAGCGTGTAATGTGTGCATCTTAGTTGCGTCAAAATCAGGCGCTAGAGGTACTGACTGGACGTCATTACTTGGTACCCGGATGGCAACCGGACCGTTATTTTGATGGAGAGCCCAGTGCATCATGGCTTGAAGTTCTTCCTTGGTCGTTGGCGCTAAGTAAGTTAAGTTAGGAATATTACTGAGCATGGCAACGTCAAAGATACCTTGATGAGTTGGATCGCCTGCGTTAATGCGGCCACCGGCAACCATGATCGTAACGGGCAATTTATTGATGCCAAGATCATGGGATAGTTGATCATAGGCCCGTTGCAAGAAGGTACCAGAATGGAAGACGATTGGCCGTAAGCCTTGTTGGGCCTGTCCGGCAGCAAATGTAATCGATTCTTGTTCGGCAATGCCGACGTCAAAGTACCGGTCTGGATATTGGCGAGCAAAGCGTTTGAGGTCATAAGTTCCTGGAACAGCCGCCGTAATTGCCGTGATAGGCGTCTTGGCTGCTAACTCATCGGCTAACGTGGCATGAATGACATCCGTATACGTTTCCTTGGTGTTGGGATGCAACGTCTGACCGGTCGCTAGGTCAAACGGCACGTGCCAGTGGAAAGCTTCTTTATTAGTGATCGCGGGTTGATAGCCGTGACCCTTTTCGGTATGGACGTGCAACACGATTGGGTGGTCAACATCCTTAATTTCCTTAAAAGTCGTTAGCATGGTCTCAAGGTCGTTACCATCATCAACGTAGCGATAATCGAGGCCAAAATCTTTGAACAAGTTATGGGAACTCGTGCCGTTAGTTTCGCGGAGTTCACGGAGATTTTGGTAAATGCCACCATGGTCTTCTGCAATTGCCATGCCATTATCGTTAACCAGAATAATGAGGTTAGACTTTAAGGTGGCCGCGATGTTTAGACCTTCCAATGCTAAACCACCGGATAATGAGCCGTCACCAATCACTGCCATGACATTGCCTGTTTTGCCCTCAAGGTCACGAGCAACAGCCATGCCAGTTGCCAAGGCAATCGAGGTTGAAGTATGACCAATATTGAAATAGTCGTGGGGGCTTTCTTCTGGGGCAGTGTAGCCGCTGACATCATTATAATGAGCGGGGTCAAGCCAAGCTTGCTTTCGGCCCGTTAGAATCTTGTGTGTGTAGGATTGGTGTGAAACATCCCATACAACCTTATCAACTGGTGAATTAAAAATGGTGTGAAAGGCAATGGTTAATTCGACTACGCCCAAGTTAGGTCCAACGTGACCACCAGTTTGACTAACTTTATTGAGTAGGACGTGACGTAACTCGCTTGCGAGTTGTGTTAATTCCGGCAAGGATAATTGTTTCAGATCGGCCGGCTGATCAATGCGTGCTAAAATCGGTGTTTCCATTATCTATCGCTCACTTTCTCATTCATGAATACTTTTATAGATTAGCACCTTAGAGCCACTCTAAGACAAGTGTTTTGTTTCAAAAATATCATAAAAAATGACGCCGACAAGTTGTCAGGCGTCATTAGGTTACCATGGTCACAAGATTGGGGGGCTTGTTGAGACGTTCAGTTGGCAGTTCGACCAATGGTACAACGTTAGTGTAACGGACCCGATGCCCAAATAGTGGTGTGGACAGTTGGTCACGTTATTGACATTACTAAACGAATTTAGTCGGTATTGATCGATTGCAAGTAAACTAACTGATCAGTTGAAATTTGTTCATAGAGTTGGTTACCAAGTTCTGAGCTGAATGTTTTATTGGCTAATTGGGTCTGAATGAAGTTATATTCCAACTGGAATGCTTCAATTAGAAGCTCATTTTGAGTTTCCTGGAAATCCCGTTCACCAGATAGGCGGCGATGACGTTCATCATAGGCGCGGCGAACGATCCCGATAGCTTGCTGATTGTCAGCAGTAATCGTGTCGGCTAAATAAGCTAACACGGCCTCATACGGCTTTTGTTCGATCTGTCGCATTTGTTGCCACATTTGCCGATTACGAGTCATGAGCTCAGTTCGACTCTGACCACCACGGGGCCGGTATTGTCGGAACATTTTACGTCGGGCACGAGCTTTTTTGCTGAGCGACCATTTGCTGAGTGTAAACTGGAAAAATAATTTCAAGCGTTCGAAGAAAGTTTGTTGATTCTGCAGACGCGTCTGACTAGCGACGCGCATGTACTTTTCGGCGGCATGGGGCGTGATTTCATTGTTGGCAACCATTTCATCAATAGTGGTTTGTTCAACTTTGAAAGTGGCGTCGAACAAGCTCGCCAGTTGCGAGCGCTTAGGACGACCATCTAGTACTCGTTGGCCGGACAGAATCGCAATCACTTTACTAGTGCCAGCATTATTACCATGGCGTGCTTGCATGAGATCAATAGCGTGAGTTACCATGTCAGCTTTGGCGGTTGCCAATTCATCTTCAGTGACCTTAACAACTTGTTTTGGCAACGTCAACGGTAACAAAAGTGTTGGCACCAGCAGACTAGTTAGAATGACCACTGCGGCAACGAAAATAATATCGTTGCGATAAGGAAAAGCACTGCCATTGAGTGTTAGTGGTAATGAAAAGGCCATCGCCAGCGTAATCGTGCCGTGAACGCCGCTCAGACCCATCACGAATGCATTACGGGTCTTTTCATGATTATCCCACGCGCGAATACGGGCTAAGTCGAAGCGCGTCCAGAGAAAACGGGCGAACGTCATGATTAGGTAGAGCAAGATTCCCAGACCGACTAATACCGCGACCGAACTAGTATCACGTTGCTGTAAGTGGTTGATGACACTTGGCAACGACACACCTAATAACACAAAGACGATACCGTTCAAAATACTAGCCACGATTGACCAAGTCGTTGTCATCACGATTTGTAGCCGGGAAGTGGTCAACCGTAATTGATCGGACTGGACACCATGAATGAGACCGGTGGCAACAACAGCTAAGATACCGGAAACGCCTAACGATTCAGCTAAGAAATAGACGACAAACGGTGTCAGTAATGTGTAGGGGACGATCACAGAAGGTGTATCGACCCGCATGCGAATCAGCATAATCCTGACAGCAACAATGACATAACCGATGATTAGGCCGACAAAGATTCCACCGGCAAAGACATATAAAAAGTTAGTGATTCCGTGCCAGACCGAAAACTTACCAGTGACGATCGCAGCAATCGCTAAGTTAAAGGCCACGATTCCGGAGGCGTCATTGAACAGTGATTAATTTTCAAGCGTCGTCATGACTGCTCTTGGAATCGCAACTTTAGTCGTAATCGATGAGACCGCGACGGCATCGGTTGGCGTAATAATAGCGCCAAGGGCAAAAGCAAGTGCCAGCGAAAACTCGGGAATCAGTAAGTGAGTGACCGTACCAACAATTAGGATGGTCACGATGGCTAACACTACCGAAAGCGAAAGGGTCGTGCCAAACTGGTGACTGAGCTTGCGAATATTGGTGTTTTGGCCATCATTAAACATTAAAATCGAAATAATGACGAATAGAAAAATTTCAGGTTCCAATTCAAAATTTCGATACAACGGAATCAGAGACAAGATTAACCCAGCCCCAATTTGTAAAAAGGCGACTGGAATTTGATTGAAACGTGCGTAGACGGCGTTAGCAACGACGACAGCCGCAACGAGTAATAAGACTAAGAAAACGGTTTGCAAACCAAATTTCCTCCTAGATTTTGTAAAGTAGTTTAATTTTAACGCAATCAAATGAATAAAAGTATTATCTGCAATGATTAATTTGGGGCTGGACCTAATGTTTAAAAAAAGACCGATTAGAAGTTAATTATTGAACGTTTTGACCTAAAGTATGTCATTAGCTTGGCGTGACGTTCTAAGTCAGTATAATGAAATTATCAACTTAACTGGAGGACATCGCGATGTTAACAATTGCTTATATCGGCAACGGTAAGAGTGCTAACCGCTATCACTTACCATTTGCACTGAAACTCAAAGATCAAATTAAGGTGAAGACCATCTATTCACGTTCAGGACACCAGAATTGGCAACCAATTGCGGGCGTGCATTACACGACTACGTTAGCAGATATTTATGAGGACCCTGATATTCAGCTCGTAGTTGTTTCAACACCTAGTCATACGCACTATTCGGTAGCTAAGGATGTCTTGAACCATGGTAAGAATGTCTTGGTGGAAAAACCATTTACGGAAACATCAGCGGAAGCCCGCGAACTTTTTGAATTGGCTAAGCAAAAGCATTTGTTTATTCAGTGTTACCAGAATCGGCGCTTTGATTCGGACTATTTGACGACACAAAAGGTCATTGAAAGCGGCGTCCTCGGTGACTTGCTGGAAGTCGAAATGCACTTTGATTATTTCCGGCCAGAGGTTCCAACCAATGTTGACCATTTTTCATTAGATACGAGTTATTTATATGGTCATGCTTGCCATACTTTAGACCAAGTGATTGCATACTTCGGGGAGCCGGATGACGTGCACTATGATGTTCGGCAACTATTGGGAAGTGACCGGATGAATGATTATTTTGATATCGATCTGTATTACGGTGCCTTGAAAGTCTCTGTAAAATCTAGCTATTTCCGCATTAAATCACGGCCGAGCTTCGTGGTTTATGGCAAAAAGGGCATGTTCGTAAAGGCGACTAAGGATCGTCAGGAATACGATCTGAAACATTTTTACATGCCGAATCACGCTGACTTTGGCATTGATCAACCTGAAAACTATGGCACGTTAACTTATATCGACGATGCGGGTCAGTATCACGAAGAGGCAGTCGTTTCGGAAGTTGGTGACTACAGTCGGGTTTACGCCGGCGTTTACGACAGCATCATCAATGGACAACCTAAGTTAGTCAAAGATGAGGAAACGTTGTTGCAAGTGAAAATGTTAGAAACTGGTATTCAACAATGCCGACATTAGCGCTTCTTGAGTGTTGCACTAGCCCAGCTATTGGTACGTGTCAGCTTTAGATTGTTGTTCGGCTACCGGTGTGCGCCCTAGGAGGTTGGTGCCAATTGTTGGCGGTCGGCGCAAGCCGACGCTGGCTAAGCATGTTTACGCAAACTTGAGCTTTTTTCAGTGGGCCTTAGCTGATTTCATTTGGCCGGTATTAATTCGTTAATATAAATTATGAGGAGGATTATGATGCGATTAGGAATTTTAGGAACAGGCAAGATTGTTCAGGACTTCTTGCCAATGGTGAAGAGCATTCCCGCGATTGAATTGGTGGGATTGCTGTCAACGCCGCGGAGTGTGGCGCGAGCACGCGAGCTGCAAGCCACGTATCGTATTGGAACGGTCTACACAGATTATGCAGCTTTGCTAGCCGATACGACAATTGATACAGTGTACGTCGCTTTGCCGAATTCGTTACATTATGACTATGCGAAGCGGGCATTGCAAGCGGGGAAGAACGTTATTTGTGAGAAGCCGTTTACGTTAGTGGCATCTCAGTTAACGGAACTAATCGAATTGGCAGGTCGCCAAGACTTAGTGTTAATCGAAGCAATTACGAATCAGTATTTGGAAAACTATCAGGCAATCAAACGTGATTTGACCAAGTTGGGCGACTTGAAAATTATCGAATGCAACTATTCGCAGTATTCATCACGTTATGATCAGTTTAAAGCCGGAACGATCTTACCAGCTTTTAATCCTAAGCTTGGTGGGGGCGCCCTGATGGACTTGAATATTTATAATATTCATTTTGTGGTTGGCTTGTTAGGCGCACCAACGCACGTGCAGTATTTAGCTAATGTTGAACGAAATATTGATACATCAGGCATCTTAGTGTTGACCTATCCGAATGTTAAAGTCGTTTGTATCGGTGCCAAGGATTCGACTTCACCGGTACGTTCCACGATTCAGGGGACGACTGGTTCGATCATTGTCAACGGTCCTACTAATACGGTCGAAAGTATCACTGAAATTTCACATGATGGAACGACAACTGATTTAGCGCTTAATCAAGCTGAGCATCGGATGTATGCTGAGTTTGTGGCGTTTGAACGTCTTATTGCTAATCACGATATGGTAACCGTTAAGCGGCAATTAGATCATTCCCAAGCGGTCATGGAAGTTGTTGACCAAGCGTTAGCGAGCGCGGGATTGCAATTGGGCTAATGCGTCGTTGCTAACGTGGCTGCACAATAAATAGAAGATATTGTAAAAAGCGTGTCCTAGAAACTGTAGGACGCGCTTTTGAGTCGTTAGATGTGTTATTTTGTGGTGAGCGGGCCGTCCTGGATTAGGTGCTGTTTTTGTCGCAGGTCTTGTAAATGGTGATGAAAATCATGTGCATACATGACTGCGAAAAGACTGTCTAAGACGTATTCAAACGCCGCTTGGGATGCAAAAGTACCGATTTTGGCAAAATTATATTCACTCTGAACGGTGAGCAAGTGCTGGGTCGCTTGACTGATGAGTGGTGATTGTGGATTACCTGTTAGGACAATCATGGGAATTTGATGAGCGTGAAAATAGGTGGCAACTTGCTGATGGATTTTAGTAGTACCAGCATATGAAATAATCAGAGCACAATCATCAGCTGTTAAGTTGGCTGCGTTCCAGGATTCGTCAGCATATTCTTCGGCGATTATAGCAAAACGATTGATTTTGACGAGTTTATTTTGAAAACTACGGGCCCGTAGTTGTGAGTCACCTTGCGAGAAGATAAAGATTCGTTTTGATCGCGTCAATAAGTCAGCAGCTTGGGCTAATTGGTTCGTATCAAGTTGCTGCTGGGCTGTCTGAATGGCCCGAATATTCAAGGCGGCCATCTTTTGGCTGATTGTGGCGACCGAATCTGTCGCCGAGAACGGAAAATTGGCATCCACAGTGGCGGCTTGATGTGCCTGGGCAATGCTTTCGGCAGTCAATTTCCGTTGGAAATCGCGAAAGCCCCGGTAGTTCAATTTTTGGGCCAACCTAATGATTGCTGAATGGGATGTGTACGTCTTAGCGGCTAGGTCTTTGATCAGAATAGTTGGCATTTGATCTAGATGTGCCAGAATATAGCTACTGATCCGCTGTTCAGTACTAGTAAAGTCTGACTGTTGTTGCAAGGCAATTAATATTGACATGTCATCGACCTCCATAGTTAGTATCATACGGTTAATATTGGAAAAAAGCGACGATTATCATAAAACTGAGTAAAATCAGCTTGACCTGGTACCGGTTTCATAAATTATGGTAATTATATGAAACAACGTGGTATCATCAATTGAGAGAGGAAGTTCTGTGATGACGAATATACATGATATTGCGCGACTATCGGGTTATTCCGTCTCGACAGTCTCGCGGGTAATTAACCATCAGAAGTACGTTGCGGATGATAAACGGGCCAAAGTTGAGGCTATTATGCAAGAACTGGATTACGTACCTAACCGGGTCGCTCGTGATTTAAGTCGGGGGCGGACGAAGACAATTGGCGTGGTACTACCGTATGCGAATCACCCGTATTTCGCACGGGTAGTTGATGGTATCGTCAGTGCAGGCTTTGCGGCGGGTTATAAAATCATGTTGCTACCGACTAATTATGATATGACGATTGAACGCCATTATTTAGAAGACTTAAGAAGTAAAGCCTATGATGCGCTGATTTTTACGTCACGTAGTAGTTCACTGGATACACTGGAACGTTACCGCAAGTATGGTCAAATCGTCTGTTGTGAAGATCCAGGTGATGACCGGGCATTGGCCGCAGCTTATACGGACCGCATGGCTTCATATGTTACGGCATTACGGTGGGCGAAGCAACAAGGTTATGCGGCGATGGGCGTTATTTTGAGCCGTAATAACGTCATTAGTGCTAGTACACGGGTTACGCGGCGAGCCTACCACGAAGTATATGGTCAGTTGGATGACGAGCGACTCTATACCGGTGCTGCCACTTATGAAGACGGTTACCACGCTGGTAAGTATTTTGCCAATCAAGCGTCTCGCGTGGCCGCGATTTTTGCAAATGGCGATGATATTGGGGCGGGCGCCTATCAATATTTTATGGATCACGGGTTAGCCCCCATTCCAGTGATTGGGCAGGAGAACTTGCTGACGAGTCGACTATTAAAGTTTTCGACGATCGACCATCATCTAGAATCATTGGGTCAGTCAGCATTTCGATTGGCAATCGGCAAGACCCGTACCCATGAATTGATTAAATCAGAATTTATCCCGCGATAACTTGGAGGAGCAATTAATATGGTAGCAAGATTAGCAGTTTTTGACATTGATGACACACTATTGGCTCGCAATAAGCAATTATTACCGAGCACCATTGAAAGTATTCAAGCACTTAGAGATGACGGGATTCATGTAGCCATCGCCACGGGTCGCAATTTAGCGATGGCCCGGCCAGTTATTAATGCCTTACAATTACAAGATTATGTACTGTGCAATGGTTCAGCAGCGTTTGCTGGTCGCCAACAAATTTATCAACACACCTTATCTAAAGACAATGTTGGCAAATTGGTTGCGGCGGCGGATAAACAGAATATTGATATTGTGGTCGAATCACTGGATGGGCTACATATCCACACACATCCGTCCACCACGACGCGCCAGGTGTTGAACACGTTTCGGGCACCTGAGTTGGATTATGCCCCTGATTACTATCAGCACCATGATGTGTATCAGGCCATGATGTTTTACCCGGATGTCCAAAATCGATTGTTGCCGCATCCAGATGAGTTTTCCTTTGTTCGTTTTCATGAACGCGGGGTTGATATCATTCCCAAAGTGGGATCTAAGGCGCAAGGAATTGCAAAACTGGCAGCGGCACTTAATGTCGATTCGAGTAACGTTGCGGCCTTTGGTGATAATGATAATGACCGAGAGATGATTCAGAGCGCCGGTATTGGGGTCGCTATGGGTAACGCGAAAGCTGAGATTAAAGCATTAGCAGACATTACGACGACCGATTGTGATCACGATGGCATCGCCAATGGACTAAAAAAAATTGGTTGGCTATAAATTTTAATGAAATAAAACTGTGATCCAAACAGTTGACTTGCGGAATTCGGTTCCAGCAATCAGTATGTTGGGGTCACAGTTTTTGATTAGTTATCGCGTAGCATCTTCTTGATCGCCGCTACTGAACGGGCGACTTGTTCGGGATCAACTGGCTTTTTTTCAGCTGGTGTCGAGCGTACAGTGGCCGATTGATTAGACTTAGTTGGTGTTGGGTTCGACATAGCCGGCTGTGGCACACTAGTTTTAGCTGGCTGTGGACTAATTTTAGCACCAGTCGAGGCTTGGGCCGGCTGACCAGCGTGCATTTGATCCATAGTTTGATTCAACAAATGATCGACAAAGACATTGCCCTGATTGGTAGCGTGGCCCTTAGTCCAGCGGTAATTAAGTGCAGTGAATGCTGGAAGCAACCGGTCGACTTCACGCCATAACTCAGCGTTAACTAACGGACCATTGCTGCGTTTCCAGCCGCGTCGTTTCCAACCAGCCAGCCAGCCCTTAGTGACTGCGTTGAGGACATACTGTGAATCAAGTACGAACAGAATCCCAGTCTTAGTTTGGCCAAGCTGTTGCAATTGTTCAAGAGCTCGTAAGAAGGCCATGATTTCCATGCGATTATTGGTGGCACCCCATTCGCCGGCAGAGTCAGTGACGAGTTGGTCGGGCATTTCAATCCGATAAGCCCAGGCAGCCTTATCATCTTGGTGCACGTGCTGACCGGCAACGTTTCCGGTATTTCGCGAACCGCCATCAGTATAAACAGTAATGGCTGCGTTGACCGGCGCTTGATTAGATATTGATTTTGAGTGAGCTGGGGCCTTACCAGCCATAAAATCCTGAGCGTCTTTCTCGCTTGTGAAGCTCTTGTACTGTGCTTGTGGATAACCGCTAACTTGCTTTTGAGTTTCGGGCCAGGTGCGGTAAATACCAGGTTGGCGTCCCTTACGAACAGCGTAATATTTTTGTGCCATGGCGATACCTACTTTCTGAATGGTGATACTGCTAATTTAACATAAATTGCCGGGGAAAAATGAAAAATTAGCAGACTTGTAAATAAATAATAACAACCGGATCACGGAAGCGAACTTCTGTGATCCGGTTGCCATGATGAAATATAACTAATGGGCTTTAAATAATGTCGTCAGGTAATTCATGAATGTCTTCAAATAACGATCCTTGTCGACCGTTAACGCAACCGTGACGTTAGTTGGGTCATTGAGTCGCGCAGGGTCACCAATTGTCCGGCCATAATCTTCACCACTAGCCTGGACGTACATATTCAGTTCTAACGTGGTGACAAAACTTGGATCGAGTGAAACGCCGACTGCCAGTGGATCGTGTAAGGCACAACCGTGTAAGTCAGGACTCGTAATATCGTAAGCCGCAATGTAATAGTCAACAATGTCAGCAAATTTTTCGCCCGCAGTTGTCTTTAAGTCCCGCCATTGTTGTGTTTCAGTCTTGGTTAATAATGTCCGTAACGTTACGTCGAGTCCGACCATCGTAAGAGGCATCGTACTGGTGAAGACGGCGTTGGCCGCTTCGGCATCTTGATTAATATTGGCTTCAGCGTAGTGACTGACATTACCTGGAACAGTCAGTGCACCACCCATTAAGGTCACATTACCAATGGTGCTGGCAATGTCTGGTGCTTTTTCGAGTGCTTCGGCCAAGTTGGTTAAGGGACCGGTTGGCACTAGGGTCAGATCGGCGCCATATTGGTGAACGGCATCAATTAAGAAGTCGACACCGGACTGCTTTTCCACGGCGCGTTTCGGTTCAGGAAGGTTCACGTCGCCGATACCGTTCATGCCATGAATCTGCTGTGAAATCGGCATAACGTCAAAGTGTTCCGTCGTACTGGAGTGGGGTTCACCTAGAAAGACGGGTACGTCAGTGGCACCTAGTAGTTCTAGAATTTGTAAACTGTTAATCGCCGCCTGATCCACTAGGCAGTTCCCATAAGAACTGATAATCCCAATTAAATCAACGTCGGGTGCACCGACTGCGTAGGCAATGGCCATTGCGTCGTCAATCCCGGTGTCTAAGTCTAAAATCATTTTACGTTTTGCCATGTAAAACATCCTCCCTGATTAGGTCTGAAGCGCTATAAAGCTATGTTTTAATTGTAAACGTTTCAGCTGATGCTGACAACGGCTAGCGGCGAATTAAATTAACATTGAACAGAAAAATGTTCGGAAATATTTCACGACCACGCTTACTGGCGAAATGTTGAAGGCTGTTTTATACTGACAATTAAGGAAGGTGAAGCTGATGACGACGAATAGTCCATTAGAAGCAATCATGAATGCGCGCCATTCGGTTCGGCAATATGACGGCCAAACTAAAATTGGGCGTGAAGGAATGGCCGCGATGTTACAGACCGCATTTTTGGCACCAACCGCATTGAATCAACAACCGATTCGGGCGTTGGTGATTGAGGATGCAGCCTTGCGACAACGGTTGTGTGCCGCGACTGGTAATACCAGTCAGTTAACTACGGCCAGTGCCGTCGTCTTATTTGTGCTGGATCGTGAAAATCAACACCAAGCGCCAGCGTTTCAGGCCAGTCAGGGGCAACAATTTGATACTGGTGACGAGACCATTGGCGCCCTAGATGCTGGCCTGATTGCGATGCAATTTATGTTAGTGGCTAAAGATCATGGCTTTGATACGAATCCGATGACCGGGTTTGATGCTGCCGGATTCACGTCTATTTTGGAACTTGACGCCCAGCGGTATCGGCCACTATTGCTCGTTTCAATTGGCAAAGCGGCCGTTGCTGGCAAGCCAGCAGATCATCAGCCGCTAGCGACATTAGTTGATTATCGATAATATTGAGGGGAAGCTAGAACGTGAATTTTGAAAAGCACTACCGATATACTGGAAAGCAAAAATTAGGATTAACTAAATTAGCAACGGCGGTTGATCCAGAATTTGAAGACGAAAAGGTCATCAAGGCGCAAATCGCCAAGAATATTAAGCAACTGACTGAGCTGCAAGGTAAGTTATATGCACAAGACCGATTTGGTGTTTTAGTCATTTTTCAGGCGATGGATGCGGCGGGTAAGGACAGTATGATTCGCCATATCATGAGTGGGGTCAACCCCCAAGGCTGTGAAGTCACATCGTTCAAGCAACCAACTACTAAAGAAATTGCGCATGATTATTTATGGCGAATTCATGATCGGGTCCCCAAACGCGGCATGATTGGGATCTTCAATCGGTCGTATTATGAAGACGTACTTGTTAGTCGAGTCCATCCGGAAATTATTGTGAATGAGCACGTCGGTGAGATTAACGATAAGAAACAAGTGGATGATGCTTTTTTTGAACGTCGTTTTAACGATCTTCGGTACTTTGAAGATTACTTGCAACACAACGGCTACTTAGTGCTCAAGTTCTTCTTACACATGTCAAAGGCGGAACAGAAGCAACGTTTTATTCGCCGTATTGAAATTCCAAGTCACAACTGGAAATTCTCAGCTGCCGATATTCAGGAACGGCAGTATTGGGATGATTATCAGCGTGCTTATGATGATGCTATCACCAAGACGGCTACTAAAGCGACACCGTGGTACGTCATTCCGTCGGATAGTAAGTGGTATTCGCGGCTCTGTGTTTCGGAAATCATCAATCAACGCCTGTCGGAATTGCCATTAGCGTATCCCTCACTGGATGCGAGTGCGCAAGCACAATTAAAAACGGCGCTGGAGCAACTAGATCGTGAGACCGACTAACAAAGTATCGCGCAGTGTTACTAGAAGCAAGTTGAAATTATAAAAAATGAGCTACTCACACCGTTGATCGTCAGTTCAACGCGACGTGAGCAGCTCATTTTTTTGACGGTGTGACAAGCTAATTATGAATGCCGATGCTTAGTTCGGCGTGTCAGGACAAAAGCGCTACCGAGTAATCCAATCAATAAGGCGAGACCGATAGCTACTGACCAACTTGCCGAGTGTTCGTTAGTTTGTGGCAACGACTTATTCATCGGTGCTGAGCCTGCAAAAGCTGTAGCTGCCGATGCTGGTAAGGGATTAGTTGCCGGAACCGTTGTGGCGGTCGTGTTAGTCGAATTTGTCGCTGGATTGGCAGGTGCTGACAGATTACCACTGACGCTTGGTTCGGGGGTCGATGGAGACGACTCATTTGGAACGGCTGGAGTGACGGCCGTTGGTTTTTCAGGTGTTACGGTTCCTGGATTGGTGGGCTTAGGACCACTCGGCTGTTCTGGTGAGACGGTACCCGGCTTTTCTGGTTCAGTGATTCCGGGTTTCTCCGGTTCAGTAGTCCCAGGTTTTTCTGGTTCAGTGACCCCGGGTTTCTCCGGTTCAGTAGTCCCAGGTTTTTCTGGTTCGGTAGTCCCAGGTTTCTCTGGTTCGGTGACTGGCCGTGAAATCGTGGCTGTCGCGGATCCCTTGTTGCTGTTCTTGTCAGTATAGGTGACATTATTTTCAAAAGTTGCGTCGCCAGTGGGTTCGTTAGTCTTAGTTTGGTAGGTCAAAGCTAACTCTGACGTAAACGACCCTGTGGCATTAAACGTCAATTGATTACCATTCACGCTCGTATTGACGGGAATAATATTACCTGTCTCATCGCGTAGGACGGCGCTGCCATTGACATACGTTTGGTTCGGACTCAACGTATCAACAAAGGTGGGATCGACGAGCTGATTGTTATTAGGCAAGACACGAATTGTCCAGTTGATCCGCCGTGGATTAGCTTCGTCAGCCCATTCAGCTGATTTCTCTAATAAAATTGGGGCTAAGTTACCAGGATGACTAGGAACGGTTCCGAAGGCGTCCAATTGAACAAACCCTTTCCGATTACGTGGTCTGGTTTGATAGGCCTGATTAAATGTGACGAGACCCGTATGTGCGCCGGCAGCAATGAAGAAGGTTCCGATGGTACCTGCAGTGGTTCCTTTCATTGGAAAAGCCTCGTCATGCGGAATACGAACGTTTTCGGGGACTTGGAAAGCCATCGTGTCGCCCACCTTGATCTTGAGGTTATCAGGGATGCGCCAGTTGTAATTGACTGTGTATTCCTGGTCTTCTGGCAATTGTGCATCGTGAGCCATTATCTTGCCCTTACTATCTTTGATAACCGCACTATTAACATCGTTGCCCGTTGCTTCAATTACGTTGCGGGCCTGACTAACTAAGGGTGGCCCGAACATCAAAAAGAAAATTCCAGTAAGTGCTAATAATAACCATCGCCATTTTTTGCGCATGGTAATCGCCTCCATTAAGATATACCCATACATTACCACCGTTGTACATAAAAATCGCTGACAAAACACCGTTTGCTAGCTTAACTAACGGTATGCGGCCAGATTTAGCAGACTTTTTTGTGATTGCGTTATTAACTGATATGTGATGTTTTAGGATACCAGAAAAGACACCATTTGCCATCCCATCCAAGGGACGTAAGGGTGTCCGAATCCTGTTAAATTAGAAGTGTGGCGTGCTTCAGGTTGATTGGCAGCACGCCTCGATGAATTGATCAGTTGCCGTACAAGAACTGGATGATGAGTAAGTCGACCTGTGGATTGATATGCAACATTGAGTGGCTGGCGGTCAGGGGACTACCGTGAATGATTTGGGTTTTTGGTGACCAACCAGCTGCCAATAATTGATGGCTGAATTTAAGTACGGCTTGTAAATTGACGCCGCCATCACCACTTGTATGCCAAACATGGCCGGCAATATTCAATATCGGCAAGGACCGTGGTAACCGGTTTAACTGCTGAGTGGTCAAGCCCGGATAGGTCGAGCCAATGGTCACAAACTTATTGATTTGTGCGCGCTGGGGGACTTGCGCTGTCAGATAATCAAAGATGATATTACCTCCAGATGAGTGACCGACAGCATTGTAGCGGGTCACGTGGTAGCGTTTTGCGAGCCCTTGCATGACAGTAGCAAACTGCCGAGCTTGACGTTTCGCATGATGATTATCGGCAAAGATAACCTGAATCGTTGGGTTGTTTTTTAGTGGTCCGAACTGTTGGACGGTCACGTGGCCGGCGTGACTAACATGGACGACCAATCCTTTCGTCATCAGGTGTGCCGCGGTTAAGCGGTGCACAAAGCCGTCGGTAGAAAATGCGCGCGCGTAATCGCCACCGACGAAGATGGTCGGAATACTCGTTTGGGCAACCCGCGTTTTTCGTAATGGGGTCAAGCGATGTTGCCAATAGGATCCAATCCCTACGACCAGGGTCGCACTAATAATGGCCATGATTTTAATAATTTTAATTCGTCGCATCACTGATCCACCTCGCCTTTGAATCCTATTATAGTCGAATTAGTAAAAATTGCTTTTGCAAACCTTCGCCGAATCCACTAGAATGAGAAGCAATAAGTCTACATAGAAGAGAGCTGGGAAACGATGAGTGCAGAATATGATTTAACAATTATTGGTGGTGGCCCGGTCGGCATGTTTGCAGCCTTCTATGCTGGTATGCGTAATGCGCGGGTTCAGTTATTAGAAAGTCTCCCCGAATTAGGGGGTCAGGTTCAGGCTTTGTATCCTGAGAAGATCATTCATGACGTTGCGGGATATCCGGCAATCAAGGGCCGTGAACTGGTGGCACAACTTGAAAAGCAACTCACACAATTTCCAATTGACATTCAATTGGCGAGCCCGGTGACGGATGTCACGGGAGCGATGGGTGATTTCACGATTACCACGGCGAGTGGACAGCAGTCACATTCCAAAGCGATTATCGTAGCGACTGGGAGTGGGGCTTTTGAACCCCGGCGCTTAGCAGTCGATAATGCGGCTGAATTTGAGAATAAGCAATTATTCTACCACATTCCAAGTGTCAAGCAATTTGCGGATCGAACGGTACTAGTTGCGGGTGGTGGCGACTCAGCCATCGATATGGCCTTGATGCTTGAACCCGTTGCTAAGCACGTTTATATCATGCATCGGCGTGATCGGTTCCGTGGGATGGAACACAATGTGGACTTGTTAAAAGCGTCTTCCGTTGAAATCAAGACGCCATTTTTGATTAAGCAACTTGCAGGGACGGCTACCGGACAGTTACAGCTGACGATGAAAGAGGTTCGCGGCACAACTGAAGAAACATTGGCCGTTGATGATTTGATTGTTAACTACGGCTTTATCGCGGATAATAAAGTCATCCGAAACTGGCACGTGACCCCAACCATGGCGCACCGACTCATCACCGTTGATACGGAGATGAATACCGACGTACCTGGGATTGCGGCTATTGGTGATACGGTGACTTACGCGGGCAAGTTAGGCTTGATTGCCAGTGGCTTCGGGGAAGCTCCTAACGCGGTCAATCAGTTAATGATGACCTTGTATCCCGAACGACGGAGTCCACTGCATAGTACGACCGTGTTTGAAAAAATGTAAGTTTAAAAGAGCTGCGATATAACTGGCGCTATACAAGCAAATAGGACGAGAAACCGAATCTTGGCTTCTCGTCCTATTTGCTTGTTCCTTTAAGAACCCGCTTTATTGGCGGCCTGTTGTACCATGAAGTGGTAGAAAGGCAAATGTTTTTTTAATCTAGATAGCTTTGGTGTGTCTTAAAATAAAAAAACAACCGGTCGCTCCGGCTAAACTTTTACAATGTATAAGTTTGTACAAAAAAATACACAAAATTTACTGAAAATTGATAACGATAAAGAAACGCTGTTGTTAAGATAAATTCGTAACATACTGCCTGTTGTTAACGTAGAATTTGAGAGGATGATTCTGTTTATGGCAAAAGGTTCCATTATTGATGGTGTGTTAGTTTAGATGATTAGATTTTATATGTCACTAAGTGTTGTGAAGCATACGATACTTTATTTGTGTTTTATTTTTCTATTACTGTATTTAAAAAAGCGTTATCCAGACAATGTAATTATCGGTTTTTTTAAAAAATACGGTGGTGTTTTATTAATAGTATGCTTCATTTACATTTTATCGCAATTTGGATTGCCGGTTACCGCAATCGATGTTCCAATAGTTCTTGGAATTTTGGGTATTTCGGTTGTTGTGTTGAGACACAAGCAAAAGTAGGACGAACTGCTACCAATCTGTTGCTTACGGAGTCATGATAACTCATGGCTCTTTCTGGTTTTTATCTAATATTGACGTCCCTGATAACGTACTGTCATCAAAGGACTTCATGGTTCAGACCCTGTTTCTGGGTCATTCCATATGAGCACCTAATTGGCGGTAAAAGTATTAAAAATCAGTGGCTGATCAACTATCGGCATTCGTGCGCTTTAGAAATTAAAATGGCAGATAACCCGGAGCGCTGCGCACTTTAATACAGTTTTTTACCAACATCTCAATCACCGCGACGGCTAATCAGATCAAAAAAAGCGCTATCCAAATGCACTTATGCATTCAGATGGCGCTTACGATTCGTCATCAGCTGGAAGTCACTTTTTCAGCAACGACATCATTCAGAATTTTCGTGGTTGCTGAATGATTTATGCACTCGCTGTGACAGCAATTTTGAAATAATGTGGATTACTCGTTGCTAGTTAGACTTAATTCATTCATAAAAGTCAATAAGAGTTTGGCATAGCTGGGATGGTCGGTGTTGCTCTTAACTTCTTGCTGCATTTCCGTTAGATTATCAGTGACTACGCCGGTGACGCCCATGAACATCATTTGATCCATTTGGTCCGTATTATCAATGTCCCAGGCGTAAACCGTCTTGTGATTGCGGTCAGCCTTGTCAACGAATTGGTCGTTTAATGTGGTGACCTCCATGGTGTAGCCGTTCGCGACTGTATGCGGGAACGTGAGATTATAAGGCAAGATGTAACTAACGAATTGTTTTTGATCTAAGCGTTTCAAGTCACGCATGACTTTGAAACTAAGCGTATGGACTTGGTCATGATGAGCCAGTAGGGTCACACCATAACGATCGATGAACCGTTTAGTATCGGCGGCGGTGTA
Organism: Lactiplantibacillus sp. ME-2; assembly: GCF_022549155.1. NCBI lineage: Bacteria > Bacillati > Bacillota > Bacilli > Lactobacillales > Lactobacillaceae > Lactiplantibacillus > Lactiplantibacillus sp. ME-2. The sequence continues at coordinate 27,978 of NZ_JAKZEQ010000001.1, read as the reverse complement.
AGCCGAGCTGGTCTTGATTTCGACTAATAGTTTTTGATGATGCTTGTGAGCCGCTTTCAGGTAAGCATCGAAACTTGGAATCTTTGCCTGATAGCCATTTTCACGAACAGTAATTTTTTCTAGTTGTTTTAATGTTAATTGAGATGGCTTTTTCTCAACGCCAGCTAAGGCTTTTAAGGTTGGATCATGCATGACAACGAATTGATGGTCCTTGGTGACTTGGATGTCCATCTCAACGTAATCCGGATGTTCCTTGCTGGTCTTGATCAGTGCAGGAATTGTGTTTTGCACGCCGTTTCCGTTATCGACGCCGCGGTGGGAAATCATGATTGGCTTGGTAATCACTAGTCCATTTAAGTAGACTAAATTAACGGCAACTAGCAAACTTGTTGCTAACAGCAAGCCAATTGCAACACTCGCCCGGGTCAATTTGCGCAACCGTGGTGCCTCGTTAAAGTATTGCGGTTGTTGGCGGAGGAGTGTAAAGTCTTGACGATAGCAAACAATAATTAACATCATGAAGATGGCCGTGGTATAACAAATAATAATTTCGGTGATTGCTTCCATGATAAAGAGATTAACAGTGGCAGCGGCCATGGCAAAACTTGTTTTATCGAATTGAAGCTGGGCGACGTAAATCAACGTATAAATGGTCGTAACGATCAGAAAAATCATAAATAAGGTCACAATCATGGTCCACAAGTAGCGCCAAAGATGGTGGCGCGTTTGTTGCCAACTACGAGTAACGGCCGTTTTCCATGGAAGCCGATCGACAATCATTAGCGGTAATAGGCTAATTAGGCGAATTCCAAGGTAACCAGCCAGCAAGTAGAAGCACCCCAAGCCGAGCGTCATCCACGGGTTTTCCATGAGATAGCTGACAATGAAGGCTGGAATTTTGGCCTTGTTGAGTAATGGTGTTGTAAAGATGAAACTTCCAAATGGCAAAATCACAATAAAATAGCCGATAAAGAATAAGAAAGTGCTGGGTGAGGTGCCAGTCAGACTAGTGACCGTTGACCGCAAGACCGCGCACACAGTTTGTGGTCGACCACGAAAGATATTCATAATACCCAGTAGCAGAAAGGCAAATTGCCAATAAACTAAAATAATAATGGCTAATAAGATCGCCACCATACCGAGTGCGGCCAGTGGTTGGTGAATAATAATACTACCGATATTCGTGTACGAGACATAACTGACCCGTTGCCACTTGAGTAACATTTCTAGCACCCAATTAAAAAAAGGAATTGCTAGGTAACTAATGACCAAATTGGTACTAAATATCAGGGCAACGTAACTGCCCCAGTTCTTATAAAAACGGCGGGTACTATCCCACCAAAAACGCCAAGCGCCCATGCGTGGTGCCTCCTCCCTTGATCCGGCATTGACGAATCAAGTCATTATTAATTTTATTGTAACACGCATTGTGTTAGTTATTTTTATCTAAATAATTGCTTAGATTAGTCACTCTAGGAAACCACTTTCAACTAAGCATAATGGGGCTACCGAGCACGTTTCGGTAATCCGTGCGAATGGCTGATGAACGGCCACTGAACTTAAGAGATGGCACGTGTAATCATCGTTAATGCGCAAGCATGAAACAAGCCGTAATCAGTATTTTATCATGAAAACGATGCCAGATGGGTGAGGGCAGCGTCATATTTAAAGGAGATCATAAAAAGGCGCGATGGCAAATAAATTGCCGTCGCGCCTTGCATTGTAAATGGAATGCTTGTTGCTATTTGGAACTGCTAGAGCTAGTCGTGGTACTATCCGTATCATCAGGGTTGGTAATCTTGATACGAGTAGAATCAGTCTTCTTATGCGAAGCTTCCGGTGCGTCGGTCGTATACAACGAGTCTGTTGACTTATTACCATTCTTCGAGTAGAGACTGGTTGACTTGCCAGCTAATTTATTTTGAATCTGAATTTCTTTTTCAAGGCCATCGGCGTAATTGTAATTAGAAGCGTCGACTTTCTTGAAGCCCTTAGGGGTGTAGAAACGTAACAAATTTTTATTGTTAAGTGAATCAGAGAGGCTTAATTCTTTGTCGACTTTCTTCTGATCTTTATCAACAGTCTTCTGAACTGCCTCATCATCATCAATCGTTTCGCCAGTTGCGTTGTCATAAATTTTGCCGCTAAGGACGGTGTATTTAGACGTGACGAAATCGCGATTTCTAAACGCAACGGTACTATCGTGTTGTTTAGAGAAGAGGTCGGTCCCAAACTGAATATAACGTTTGCTTGAAATCCCTAGTAAGTGCAGAATCGTTGGTAGGACGTCAATTTCACCGCCATAAGTCGATTCGACTTTACCACTCTTGATTCCTGGAATATTGATCATGAATGGCACACGTTGAAGCTGGGCGCTATCAAAGGAAGTCCAATCGTCCGCAGATTTACCAAGAATAGGTGCCAAGGTCGAGTTTTCACTGTTGGATAAGCCGTAGTGGTCACCATAGAGTACGATCATCGAATTCTTTAATAAACCAGCCTTTTGCAAGTAGGTATAGAATTCTTTGACGGATTGATCGAGGTAGTGGGCGGTCTGGAAGTAACCGTTAATGGCGGAATCACTAGTATCCGTTGTCTTAAACGTCGTGTCTTCCTTATCAAGTGTGAATGGGAAGTGGTTCGTTACCGTGATGTATTTGACGTAGAACGGTTGTTGTAGCCGTTCAAGATACTGAACTGAATTCTTAAATAACAGCTTATCCTTTAGACCATATCCAGTTGATTTATCACCAGTCGTATCGAAATAACTGGCATCAAAGAAATATTGGTACCCCATATTCTTATACGTGTTATTTCGATTCCAGAAACTGGCCACGTTACCGTGGAAGACGGCGGAGGAATAATTGGCCCGTTGGTTTAGAATCGCGGGAGCGGCCTGGAACGTATTATCTGAGCCTAATTGGGAGAATAATGAGCCAGTTGAGAGCCCGTAAGTACTAGTTTCAAGCATATTTTCGGCATCAGAAGTTTTCCCTTGACCAACTTGGTGGAAAAAGTTCTTAAAACTGTAAGTTGAGTTGCTATGATACAGTTTATTTAAGAACGGCGTAACTTCCTTACCGTTGACTTTCTGATCAATCAGAAATTGTTGAAAACTTTCTAAATGAATCACAATGACGTTGCGACCCTTCGCCAGACCGTACATCTTAGCGTTTGGCGCGGCATAGTGTGATTCAGTATAATCTTTAACGGTATCTAATTCTGATTTCTTTGCGCTGGCGCGTTGATGATTGGTCTGTTCATCCTTGATACCATCATAGACTGTAAAAGCATCTATACCAAGATATTTGACGATATAAGTGCGGTCAAACGTTCTGGTTAGTAGTTGTGGTCGGTTGGATTCTGCTAAGGTCAAGTTAAGACCGAAACCTGCAATCGCGGCAGAGGTGTACGCAAAGGCCGTGTGTTTCTTAATTGGTCGTGTGTCTTGCTTAATCCGATGAAGAATGACCAAGGCCAGAATGACAATAATATCCGCCCAGTAAAGAACATCGCCCCAACTCGCTAGGGCTAACGATGAGCCGGTAAGTCCCTGACTGACCTTGGACACGCCGGTAATCGTACTAACAGTCATGAAATCCGTGAATTCACGATGGTAGATAACGTTGGCATACAGTAAAATGGTGTCGAGTGCATCAATGAATAGCAAAATATAGTAATATACACCGGTTTTACGAATGTAGAACGCCAGACTAAACAGAAAGACCGTCGTTGCAATCGGGTTCACGAGCATCAGGAATGCCTGGAGTGGATCGGCAACGCCTAGTGAAAATTCGGTTAAGTACGCATAGATCGTTTTGGCCCAGAATAAGAAGACTAGTAGCCAAAAAAATCCAATTCGCGTGTTAACGTATTGGCGAAATTTGGTAAACATCGATAAAGACCTCATTTTTAACAAATTTGGATATGACTCGATAACCAGTCATCAAATCATTTTAACATAACATCGGAACTCGTAATCGCTAACAATTTTAAGAATGCGTTAATTTCGTTTCGAGTTAGTTTGACGATAACCGGTGAAACGCGTATTCTCAAAGTATTTCAGAAGAACGGGTGATAACGTGATGCAGATAAAAATGAGTAACCAGGTTGATTCATCAGTTTATGCGGATGCCATTGCAATCCGGCGGGCAGTCTTTGTGCAGGAACAACATATCGATGAAACTTTGGAAATTGATATGGTCACTCCAGCGACGTGGCACTACGTCTTGTATGATGATCAAAAGCAGGCGGTAGCCACAGCGCGAGTGACACCTAGCGACCAATGGACGGGGCATGTTCAACGAGTTGCTACGTTGAAAGCGGCGCGAGGGCAGGGCTATGCACGGCAATTGCTTCAACGTATTGCAGCGGATGGGCTGAGCCGTGGTTGGCGACAGTTGGTACTAGGCGCTCAAGTCACTGCACAAGGGTTTTATACACAATTAGGGTATCAGCCACAAGGGCGCCCGTTTATGGAGGCGGGTTTGCGACATCAGACGATGATATTGGCATTATCGTAAGCATATTGGCGTAACTTTCAGTTGGTTAGGTTGTTGATTCGAGTCATATTCCAGAATAAAGGGGCCTTCAACTTAAGGCTTAGCTTTGTGGCTGTTTTTAGCGAGACAATGTAAATGGAATTTCCGGTAGACTTCTAGGCATAGTTCTAGAGGCCTTTTTTGCTAAACGATTAGTTCGGATAGTTCGCAAATAAAAGTTTTGATTCGTAGTAAACTAGTTGGTTGCAGTATTGTACATATGGAGCTGATTAGCGTGAATCACTAACTGGTGGCCGACCCTGACAATCATACGCGACTGTGAGGGTGTGTTGGGTTGTGAGAATGACAAAGACAAAGCTTTTTTTGAATGGGGGAGGAGCGTATGCGAAGAAAGCTAGTTGGGTATATGCTAAGCATGTTGACGGTAATATTAGCGCTATTTATGCTGGGGAGTACTGCACATGCTAAAGAAATCAGTGTTACGGGTTTAACGGCTGGCAATGCCATCGTACTTGATGCGAATGGCAAGCCCGTTACTGACACAAGTACGTTGAATGATAAGGCTGGCTACCAATTAACGTATCATTGGAGTATTCCAGATTCTGAAGTGATTAAGGCCGGTGATACAGCAACCGTTGAGATTCCAACGTACGTCAGTATCGATCATGATGTTGTGATGCCGTTAACAGATTCTGCTGGGCAAACCTTGGGCACGTTTACGTATACGAAAGGTGCCAGTACTGGGACGATCACGTTTACGGATGCGTTGGGTACACTCAATAGTCGGGCTGGCACATTGAGCATGAATGCGAAGGGCAATGCGACGGCGACGGAAGGATCAGCCGAAATTGCTAAAAGTGGCTTGGTTGTTTCGTCGGGAAGTGATGGTGCGCCAACGGTATTGGGGTGGCACATTACCGTGACACCGGGCAATAACTCGACGGGTGTGGTTACAGATACGCTAGGGCCCAATCAGACATTCATTTCAGATTCGGTTGCGGCACAGGCCGTGCAAATTATCAATGGTATCCAAGTGCCACAGCAACCGTTAACACCGACTGTTGCAACTAATGGTAACGTGATTACTTTTACGTTTAACAACATTCATTCGCCGTTTGTGATTACTTATAACACTAAGGTTGAGAATTTTAATCCGGCTGACACAGCTAAATGGCATAATACGGCTGCACTGGACGGACTAGGCGTTGATGCGACGGCCGATATTACCTATGGTGGCAATGGAACAGCAGGGATGACCTATACCATCGAATTAACGAAGCATGATGCGGCAACCAAGGCCGTGTTGGCTGGAGCCGTTTATGAATTGCAAGATAGTACGGGCAAGGTAATCCAAACTGGGTTGACGACTGATTCGCAGGGACAATTGATTGTCAAAAATCTACGTGCTGGTGATTATCAGTTCGTTGAAACCAAGGCTCCGCTTGGGTATGAACTTAATACCACCCCAGTAAAATTTACTCTCGGCGGTATTAAGCCAGAGGTTGCTTTTCAGGTAAGTCAGGATGATGTCAAGCAACCAGTTGTGCCGACAACTGGTGATGTCACGTTAACCAAGACTGATGCCACGACCAAGGCGGCATTGGCTGGGGCCGTTTATGAATTGCAAGATGCCACTGGCAAAGTGCTCAAGATGGGATTAACGACGGATACCACTGGTCAACTTACCGTATCAGGTCTGACCGCGGGCAATTATCAATTTGTTGAAACTAAAGCGCCTAGTGGTTATCAGCTTAATGCGGCACCGTTATCATTTACAATCAAGCCGAATCAAACGGCAGTGGTAACGGTAGCAGCAACTGATGAACCGGTCACTGAACCAGGAACAACTGAACCAGGCAAACCGGGTGAACCAGGAACAACTGAACCAAGCAAACCAGGTGAACCAGGGACGACTGAACCAAGTAAACCAGGTGAACCAGGAACAACTGAACCAAGTAAACCAGGTGAGCCAGGGACGACTGAGCCAAGTAAACCGGGTGAACCAGGAACGACTGAACCAAGCCAACCAGGCAAACCAGGCGAACCAGGAACGACTGAGCCAGGTAACCCTGGAACCACGGGGCCAACCGCGCCACAACCGGAACGACCAGCTGTACCCGGTCCAAGCCAACCCGCTGCACCTAAACCGGGACAATCTGGATTAGGTCAACCGGCATTACCAGGACTGATCAAGCAACCAAGCACGGGTGTCAATGGTGCTGGTGGCACTGTGGATAATGGTGTGACAACTGGTATGAACGGCTTTGGAACGCCAACTGGTAGTGACCAAAGCACATCAGCTGGCTATAACCACGGAACTTTGCCGCAAACCAGAGAGAAGCAGTCGCCGATTTGGGTGATTTTTGCCGGGCTTTTGGGCTTGTTAATTGCCGCGGTGGGAATCGGTTATCGCCGTCGTGCTTGAAGACGCATGAATTGATTTATTAAAGTATCATGTAGGGATTGATGATGCCCCAGAAATTTTATGGTTTCTGGGGCATTGTTTTGGTTATGTGTAGAGCTAACATTGTTTACGGGGTCAGTTCAGAATTTCAATCAATAAATTTGAATCATCGTGTGAGTTACGATTAAGCAATATGGTCTAGTTAGCTGATGTGGAGATTGTTAGCTGTGTGGTGGCACACGCAAAATCTTTGGCACAGTGAATGGCGGATGGCGATGACCTTATTAGTCTTTGTCGTTGCTAGTATGACGATATTGAGTTAGTCAGCGGTGACTATCAGATTACCGGTGCTCACACAATCATTAAGTATAAACGACTGGCAGTTTGCTACGATTCAATTTAGTATTGTAAAAAAGTTGCTTTTCCAGATTTGACGTCTGGAAAAGCAATTTTTTTTACTCAAAGATTAGGCTAATCAATTGCTAGCGGTTGGTAGATGATGGGCGAAAGTGCTGCCAAAGCGTGGCTATAGCTGGTGGCTCATTAGCCCAACGTGTCCACCCTGAAAATCCCAATGGAACGATGAGGTTACTTATCGTAATCCCAATGAGACTCATGAGTGCAAGCCCCTTTAAGGTTGGTGCGGTCGTCAAAAGCAGTGGCAGTAAGTAGGTCAATTCAATCATTGTTACCGGGCAAACAAATCGTCCACTAGTATAAAAGTGTTGCTGCAGTTGAGTGGGTTCCAAGTGTCGTAACCAACTTTGACGGTAACTGGTTGCGGTGGTAATCATTAGCCAGTGCAGTGTCAACAACATCAAGCTACCAAGCAAGACACTGCTACTGAGCGGCCCGGTTTGCAACCAGCGTGTTAATATTAACTGAGTCCAACCCCAACTAGTTAACGTCACGCCAGTTAGGCACGCGGTCATTAACAGACTGAAGGTCAATGAACGCAGGCCGAACCATAAAACAACTATGCCGATGATTAATCCGAGTGTGAGCCATCTCAGTGCGTGGGTCGCAATCAGGGTATGCTGATAGTGCTGTTGCTGTGTTACCCCGGTTGTTAGGATTTTGGCGTGCGCTAAGGGCGTGGCGAGTAGGCTGTCGTGGGTGACTGCCTGAAGTCGTTGCAGGGTCCTGCGACTAGCCGCACTAGCCGGCGCTGATTTCAAAGTGACCGTTAGCTGTGTCATGCTTAAATCACTACTAATATTAGTAAAAAGACTGTTTTGATAGGCCTGATTAGTAGCCGCGTTAGCAGGCAGGTAAAAACTCCGGCCAACTTGACTAGCGGCTAAATCATGTAGATAGGTCTTCGTATTTTTCAGTGAAGCGAGTAAGGTGGTTAAGGGTTGAACGGTCTGCTTCAATGATTGGTTGACGTGGTGAACACGCTGATCAACGTGTCCAGCTTCGGTTGCGACCGTAGTTTGGGCCGTTACCACGTGATTTAGTGCGGTTGTCATGCGGTCAGTCAGGTGATCTAACTTGGTGACCTGCTGATTGACTTTGGTTAAATCGGGTTCAGCCTCAGCTGATGTCGTTAGCGTCGTGTCAATAGCCTGTAATTGCCGTTGCACTTGATCATTCAGTTCAGCCAAATCATTGATGCGGTCGGACAACTGGTCGACCGACTTGGTATGGCGACTAGTCGCTGCTTGTTCCAGACTTTGTTGGTCAGTCGTGAGTTGGCTCTTGAGTTTCGCCATACTCGTCAGTTTACCAGCCAAATCAATGTTGATAGTCGCAAGTTGCTGGTTAACGTAGAAATTACTTAGTGGTTGGCCGGTGGGCTGGGTCACTGAGATGACTTGAGCCACATTTGGTACGGCCCGCAGTTTAGTCGTCAGGTGATCGATTGTTTGTAATGATTGCTGCTGCGTTAAATTCTGCGGTGCTCGTAGTGTAATTGTGATTGGCGCCGTGGCACCGGTACCGAAGTGAGCTTGGACTAATTGCTGACCTAATTCAGCATTACTAAGCTGATTTTGGCGCCAGGGTCGTAAGTTGTCATCGGCAAACTGGCCGTTAGCAAGAATGAGGCCGGGGAGTAGTAACAGTGCGACGGCCAAGCTCCCAAGCGCTGGCTGCCAGTAGCCGAACTTGCTCAATTGGCCCCATAGATTGCGTGGACGGGTCGGCCAAGCCGTTGTTCCTGGCCAAAATAAATTATCACCGAGCCAAGCGGTAAAGGCGTAATTGAGCGGCGGTACCGCCAGTAAGGTGATTCCAAGCGCTACAGTAATGGCCCAAGCAGCGGCTAATGAGATGAAGGCAGTCCAGTGTAAAGTGATGGTTATGAGTATTAATGGGATAAAAACAAGTGCCCACTGTCGATATTGAAGTGTCAGAATTTTGAGACTGACAGTGGTCGGTGCGGTTGGTGCGCTCGATTGCCAATACGCGTACATAAAGTGCTATGTCAATAGACTAGTCAGTATTAAACTGATTAGACCAGCAAGGCTCAGCGCATTAGCCGTCAGTGGCCAATGCCAAGCTAAACGCGCGTTAGTGATAAAGCTAATCGTTGTGATCAGAGTGACCACTTGACACAGTAAGTTCAGTAATGGCACTAACAGTGAGCGGAAGATGAGGCCGAGAATGATTAAACTGAGCAGACTACCGACAAGCATGCTAATCAGCAAGTTGCGACGTTGTTGTTGCACGTGTTGTTGGTAGATCAAGTCCGTACTGGTGACACTCGTATTGAGGTCGGCGATTGCAATCGCATTATTAAGTTGATTTGCAATCACAGATAGGTCAGCCCGGGATGTCTGAACGGCGACAAGGGCTAATTCGGTGGAACCATCATTGGAACGTAATAAGTGCCGGTCATTAGTCATACCGGTTGGCGTTCGAAGCTGGTTAATGCCATAATCATCGGCTCGGCGATTAAGTTTGGCTAGGGTCGTGGAGATTTGTTGGCGTTGCTGTTTGGATAATTTACCATTTGAATTGTTGAAGACTAACGTTAAGGACTGGCTGTTGGTTAACCCGTGACCCCATTGTTGTTGATATTTAGGACTCGTTGTTGCATCTTGTGGCATTGCGGTTTGTTCATTCACAAACGTGGTAATGTTCGGTAAAATCAGAATACTTGCAAACACCACGATTCCCCAGAAAAATAAGAACAACCACTTTGGTTTTAATAATTTTCGCATTCGTCTTGACGCCCCCACATCAATTACTTTATTTTGACTTAATCTTACCATATCAGGTGTTAGAGAAGCGGTTTGGTCGTCAGTTTGAAAAGTTAATTACAGTAATTACTTGTGAGTTATGGTATCCTAAAACGCTGTGGGAGGTGCTGATTTTGAAAACAGATCGATTTCAGGCGTTCAGTGATGGTATTTTTGCCATTTTAATTACAATTTTAGTCTTAGAATTTCACATTCCCGATTACCAACCGGGACATTTACTGGCGGCACTATTAGCGCAATGGCCGTTGATCTTGTCGTACGTCTTTTCGTATTTCTACGTTGGCACGCTGTGGTTATTTCATCATGATTATTTCAACATGCTACAACGAATTGATCGCAACGTTAATATGCTAAACTTATTAATGCTCTTTAGTATCACCTTATTGGATTACCCGATGTCATTAGTGGCAGATGCGTTGACAACTGGTAATCGACAGGATATGCAAACGGCATTTATCGTTTATGATTTGGTTGCCCTGTTTATTTCGGCGACATTTTATTTCATGTACGCTTATCTGCATCATCACCAGGATCTAAAGAAGCCGGGAATCTCAATGGCTTTTTATGCCGCAATTAAGTTTGATCCGGTTCGAAGTGTCACGATTTATGGCTTAGCCATCGTGGCAACGTTTTGGTCGGTATGGTTAGGTGCAATCTTACTAGCAGGTGGCATCATTTTTCACTTTTTGGCCTACTTACGGATGAGTCGCCAGCTAGAACAGGCGAAGGGAGGGACGGCATAATGGATTATTCAAGTTTATTAGGACCTGATCGTTATGATCTAGCCGTGACGTTAGCCAAGCAGTATCATCTTGATCCCAGCCAGGTCTTGTTCGGCTATTTGCAAGTGGTTAGTCAAGTTACGGGTGGTCCGAATGCAGCGCAAGCTGATTTACATGAGCCCCAAGTACGAGCGGCAATCAATCAGGAATTTGATCATTTTTTGAAGCAGCGTCATTAATTAAAAATCACGATGTGAGTTCAGTCTCAACATCGTGATTTTTTAGTTTCAATCGGCAGGGAAGAGGTACGGTGTTCGCCAGGTTGCTGCCATTTCAGGTGTTAGTGTCAGTCGTTGTTCGTGACCAGTCGTGCGTGGAATAAAGCGGTAAGTACGAGTCGCTAACGTGATCAAACAACGATAGTGCGTGTAGTTGTGGCTGATGAGATGGCGACGGTCGGCGTGGTATGGCAAGCTTACTTCTTGTAACCAGCGGAATAAAGTGGTCGGCACTTGTTGCGGTGCTAACTGCGGTGTTCCCAGTCGTCGAAGTGCCATGTGAATGAAACGATCAGTGGGAATCGGCCCGCTCGGTAATGGTTGCTTAGTCTGAATCACGTGCTGAGCAGCCTGACGAGTGGCAGTTGTAATCTGGTTGCCAGATATTGCTAAATAAAGATTTAGTCGGCGCTGATGGTCGCTTAGGACTGGTGTATTGGTCAGGACGCCGGCTGGATTCGGTTGCGCAGTCAGTGGGCCACCAGTGGGTTCGATGACGACACTGGTGTGTGCATCACTGAGATACCAGTGAAAGGGATAGACTTCACCAGTGTCATCACCCCAGGACGCACCGACCAGGTTAACACTTGGCAGATCGGCGATCACGGCTGCGACTGATTGGTGTTCACCTAAAGCCCAGTTGATGAAGGCTTGAGGTGTTAAATTAATTTGGTTGACTTGTGGTTGAGTGGCGTATTCAACGGCGTGGGGCAAGTACAGTTCAGCACACATCAAACCAGCTTCGTTAATGCCGTCAGCCATCAAACAAGCCTTAAAGTGGTCAGGTAGCCGGCCACCACCGAGAATGGCATACTGCGTCATACGCGTCGTCGCTAACCCAGTTGGCCACGGATAACGGCGCGGCAAAAAAATTGGCCGCCAAGGTGTCGTTGTTGGAAAGTCCATGGTGCGGGCGAAGTAGCGGTGATTGTCAGTATCAAGATAAGTTAAGCTGGTACACATGGCGCGGCCTCCTTTGAATTAGGTTCATTATACGTCAAAATAGGCGACAGCTAAATGACTGTTTAATTAACGATGGTAACGGTTACTTTTTTGATGATCTGCGTGTGCAAAACAGCTGGCAGTGCAATCAGTGACAGATTAATTTATGGTCGGATGGAACTCATTATTTTCTAATCTTTACAAACGTGCTATAATGAGGTTTCAATAACTATCAAAGCGAGGTCTTCATAGTGAGTGGATATAACGTCGCGATTGTCGGTGCAACTGGTGCAGTTGGCGCGCGGATGATCAAAATGGTGGAACAGACGAGTTTACCTGTCAACTCAGTTAAACTTTTGGCATCAAGCCGTTCAGCCGGTAAACAATTACAGTTCAATGGTCAAGCCTTAACTGTTGAAGAGACCGTTCCTGAATCATTCGAAGGAATTGATTTAGCCCTCTTCTCAGCGGGTGGCTCAGTATCTAAGAAGTTCGCCCCTGAAGCAGTCAAACGGGGTGCCGTAGTTGTTGATAATACAAGTGCTTTCCGGATGGACCCAAAGATTCCGTTAGTTGTTCCTGAAGTTAACCCTGAAGCATTGAAGCTTCATCATGGAATCGTGGCTAACCCGAACTGCTCAACCATCCAAATGGTCGTTGCTTTGGAACCAGTGCGCAAGGCATTTGGTTTGAAGCGGGTCATTGTTTCAACCTATCAAGCCGTTGGTGGTGCTGGTAACCGGGCCTTGAAGGAATTGCATGATGAGACGGAAGCCTACTTAAAAGGTGAAGAGATGGAAGCTCATATCTTACCTGTTGCGGGCGACAAGAAGCATTATCCAATTGCCTTCAATGCGTTACCACAAATTGACGTGTTTGAAGAAGATGGCTACACCCATGAAGAATGGAAGATGATCCATGAAACCAAAAAGATTATGTGTGGCGGCGACATGGACAGTAAGGATATCAAAGTAACGGCAACTTGTGTGCGGATTCCGGTGCCAGTGAGTCACTCCGAATCAGTTTACTTTGAAGTTGAAGATCCTAAGGCAACCGTCAAGGGCATTCAAGATGCTTTGGCAGCTGCACCAGGCGTGGTCTTACAAGACGACCCTGATAACCAAATTTATCCGCAAGCGCATAATGCGGAAGGTTCTAAAGACACGTTCGTTGGTCGGGTTCGTCCTGACCAAGAAACGCCACAAGCCTTCCACATGTGGAACGTTTCCGACAACCTCTTAAAGGGTGCTGCTTGGAACTCAGTTCAGATTGCGGAAACCATGGACAAGATGGGTTTATTGCACATGCAATAAAACTAATTTGTTAAGGGTAATGAAAAGCTGATCGCTAGAATCAATATTCTGGCGACCAGCTTTTTTTGATGTCGAATTATTCGAGCGTTAGAGTCAGATAAAATATAATAAGCGTCATGTTGAAATTAGGTTCGTTTTAGAAAGCAATATTAAGAATTTGTTAAGCTAAAACTGATGAGTGTCCTTTATCCTTGTCCTGGAGTCAGCTCCAGCATATAAGCTAAGTTTATTCAAAGTTAGTGAATGGTCAATGAGATGTCATGATGTTAATTTGCTAGCTAGAATAAAATTTTAACGCGAATATGGAGGAATTAATAATGAAATCAATTAATTGGTCAACGGACTATTTACCAGGGCATACTGATAATTTCGTGTCAAACGAGGTCATTACAGACGGTGTGACTTTAGCGGCTGTTTGGAAAAATTTAGTCGATACATCGAAGTGGACGACGTATTATGACAATGCGACTAACATTATTTTGGATGATCAAACGAATACTGAACTAAAGTTTGCGGAACATTTCCGATTTGATACATTTGGTTTTCCTATCGATGCCCAGGTCATGGAACTCGTTGAACCGACGGATGGTGAAACAGCACGACTAGCATGGCATGGCTGGCAAAATGGTGATGCAGATACTCAATTTGATGTCTATCACGCTTTCTTAATTGAAAAATTGACAGATGGCCGGATTCGATTATTAACACAAGAATCGCAAGTTGGACAGCCTGCTAAAGACTTAGCTAATCAAACACCCAATCCGATGCTAAATGGTCACCAAAGCTGGTTAGATGGGTTAGTCAAGGCTGCTAAAAGGACTATGACTGAGTAAAGTAGTAGCTCAGCAAGATTAATAGGAGTGATTAAAAGATGAAAACATGGTTTATTACAGGAACTTCAAGTGGTTTTGGAAAGGAACTCGCGACAATTGTTGCACGTCAGTCTGACACTCAGCTGATTGCGGCTGCCCGCCACACCGATGATTTAGCCTACCTAGATGTTTTTGACGCGACGCGTATTGAGAAAGTAAGCATTGATGTGACAAATGAATCACAAATTAAAACTGGGGTCGCTCAAGCGATTCAACGTTTTGGAACTATTGATGTTTTAGTGAACAATGCTGGCTTAGGCTATTTTTCAACAATTGAAGAAAGTGATATGGCGAAAGTTCGCTACATGTTTGAAGTTAACGTTATGGGACTCGCTAACGTGACTAGGACCGTTTTACCGACCATGCGGGCACACCATGCTGGGATAATTATTAATTTATCATCGGCGTTGGCATTGACGACACTACCAACTATGGGCTTTTACAGTGCGACAAAGTATGCAGTTGAGGGGTATAGTGATACCTTGCGGCAAGAAGTAAAAGACTTGGGGATTCAAATTATGACGGTTGAACCAAGTGGCGCTCGAACGCAGTGGTCAGGGCGGTCATCCCAAAAGATGGTACCGACAATTGCAGATTACGCCGCGTTTAGTGACGCGATTACGACGGTATCGGACTCGGTTACTCAGGCACCGGGCAATCCGCACCGAATTGCTCAGGTTATGTTTGATCAGGCCAATTTGGTAGAAGTACCGGCACACTTGCCATTAGGTGAATTTGCCTATCAAGGTGGACTCGCTAATTTACAAAGCATTGTTAGTGAAATTAAGTCACGTGAGGACCTTTCATTATCGACAGACGATTAGCTGCGTTAAGATAGTGGTTAAACGACAATCGAGGAGGTTCAGTTCAGTATGAGTTATTCAATCGGACAAGTAGCTGATAAGTTAGGAGTGACGATTGATACCATTCGTTACTATGATAAGTCGGGATTACTGCCATTCGTGAAGCGTAATTCAATTGGCCGGCGTGAATTTACTGATAATGATCTACATTTGATGAGGACCATTGTATGTCTCAAAAATGCGGGTGTGTCAGTAGCTGACATTGCTACTTTTATTGCGCTCAGACTCGAAGGTGATACGACATTAAACGATCGTTACCAATTACTCAAAACGCATGAGCAGGAATTACAACAGCGGATTACCGACTTACAGGATACGATGAGTTATTTGAAGTTTAAGGAGTGGTATTATGAGACCGCTACGGCTGCCGGACATGAGGATATTCATTTTGTACCGGGTACTAATGAAGTTCTTCCCGGTCTTGACCAGGAATATGATGCGTATTTGAAGGCGACCGGTCAACTGGTTGAGCTGTCTCGATTTGCTAATGTAAAGGATTATCGGTTGCGCAAGCGATAGTCCTTAGCAGTTTCAGTTTAATCGATGAAACTGTACAGAAAAACTGGTTTTGATAGCTTGGATATTGGATAAGAATAACCAAAATAAAAGGTTCTGAATTGTCAGTTGTTTGACAGTTCGGAACCTTTTGAAATTAAAAGCAGCGTATATTTAAGCAATTAGTTGTAAGACTTGTCTAACTAGCGCCACTGGTACGGGTTGATCCAGGCCAATGTTCAGCCGCTTTTGACCGGTTGCGTAACCAGCAGTTTTAGCAGCAGTGAGGGTCGCATCGTCAAGGTCGGCTGAAATACTTAGACTGACGTGGGCCTGATAAGCAGCAATGCTAACGTATTGTTTGTCATGTTCATAGAACGGCAAATTCCACTTGATTTTAGCAGTAAAGTCAAGCAATTCCGATGTAATCAGTTGGGCAAGGGTGCTCAAGATTGGTTGTGCAGCGATTGCAGCTTTATTGATGTAATCGTTGGTGTCCGTGACTTTAACTCGACTAGGCATTTTTAAAACCTCCTTTATTTACGAAATGAATTGCGTCGTAGCAACCAAATGGTTAGGGCACATAGTGCAACGGCGATGAATACCGTAATCTCCCAACCGAATGGATTCTTCATGAACGGTAAGTCGACGTTTTGCCCGAAAAAACCGAAGACAATGTTGGGCATTGTCAGGACGATGGAGAAAATCGTCAGCACCCACATCGTGTTGTTCAAACTGTTGTCTAGAATGTTCGAGTAGGCGTTCGACACCCGGCCGATGATGTCTGAGGCAATGTTGGCCATTTCCAATCCTTGTTGTGCCTCGACAATAATATCGTCGAGCCGTTCTAATTGGGCCGCCGAGAATTTGACCGGTACAAACCGTTTGAGTGACTGCAACATGTCGTTATTACTTTTAAGGGACGTGAGGAAATAGACTAGCGTTGTTTCTAAGTCCATCAATTGAATAATGACCGAACGCTGAATTTGCTTTTTCATCTTCATCTGAATGTCTTGTCGTTGTTTATTGATCTTGTTGATGGCCGAAAAATATTGCCGTGATAGCTTGTACAAGACGTTAAAGATATGGTCGTATGGATGCAGGACATCTTCCCAATCGGCATCGATTTCGTCTGCCAACATATCCTCAACGAATATTGTGTTATCGGTCGTAAAAGTCAGTAGGGTGTGGTCAATCAACATGAAACTGACTTGGGCGGTATAAGTACCTTCCTCAACGTCTTCTGTGACCACGTCAAAAATAATGGTCGTGATGGCACTTTTGGCGTCATATTCCAACCGGCCTCGTTCGTGTTGATCGGTTGCGTAGCCTAACATTTCGTCGGTAACGTGTTCCTCACTTACGAGTTGATGATAATCATTTTCAGTGTAATTATTAACAGCGACCCAGCGAAAATCGTCGCTTAGTTCATGGACTTTTATCATTGTTTTTACTTCCAGCGTTTTGAGATATCTTCAATTTAACATGAGTTGCGAGACAACGCAAAGGAAGTTTTAAGGCCACCTAATTATTTAACAGTTGTTCTACTTAACTTTTCACACCATAACTGGTGACTGCGACTGAAAAGCGCTAACAATAAATCATAACTGATAATCAGTAAAATGACTGAAACGACGACGAGGTAGACATCCAGGCGGTTAAGGGTGGCACTAGGAACATTGCCTAGACGATTGAATAACCATAAATCCAAGAATAAAAGTGGCAGGCCGATTAAGTAGAGCCCACTGTAATGGATAAGCAGTTGCCAGAGATTGGCCTGGTGACCACTGATGGTTACGATCTGACTATTGAGCAGGCGACCACCAATGGTTTTACCATGCCAACACCAGGCGGGCCCAATGAAGAAGAGGCAGGTATAGCCAGCGAAAATCATGTGGTAATGGCCAATTAAAATGTTTGACTAAGACGAAGTAGACGGTGTCAAAGGCGGCAATTGCGAGCCAATCGATGACCAACGCCCCAATGCGGCGCCAATTGATGGGGTGTTCCTGCCAATTCAACCGGGTACTGTGGTCGCGATTGCGCCACTGATTAGGAATCAGATGTAGACACCCAGCACCGACAATCCCACCAAGTGTGTTCATCATTAAATCGTCGACATCGAACATCCGGTAGGCTCGTGAGTAGTAGCCGTATAATCCGGTTAACTGCGTGGTTTCGAAGAACAATGAAATCGAGAAGCTCGTCAGGGTGATCAACCAGAGCGGCCAGCGGTGCCGCCACTTTAAGTAGGCACCGATCGGCATAAATAATAGAATATTGAAGAACGGCTGGAAGAACGTGTCAGATTTGAAGGCGGCTAACCAAGTACTGGGGTCCCCGAGTTCAAACGGCGTGAGTGCCTTCAACTGGGTGAGAAAGTAGAAGGGTTGTAAATTATACTCAGCAGTTGTTAGGCTAGCCACGGATGAGCGAGTCGGGAGTGGCAGAATAATTAGTAAGTAGGCTGCTGCCAAGTACCAAATAAACGAATAGGTACTGATCAAGTTACGCTCACTCAGTGTTTGACGTGTTCGGAGCTGGATAGTCAGGATAATCATGGCGAGTAGTAAGGTCATGATGGGTAAAGCTAAGATAACGATGTGCACGGGTTCCAGCAACGTACTGACAATGTGACTGGAAAGTGCGAGTTGATAAAGTTTTGTAATGAGTTCGTGCATGGCTGGTCCCCCCTTTTTTGGGAATAGCGCTGTTCTTTAACTAATGTTGACTATATCATGGTATAAAGAAATTGTGACAATTAATATAAATAAATAAGTAAATTGTTAGACTTTCGCCGTGACTGCTAGCGGATTGTCGCGAATGACCGTTTCGACCATACTTGCTTATCTAAAAAAAATATGATTGAATAAGCATAAATTATGAGAGGGTGATGAGGATATGCTAATGGATGGGCATACCCACACGGAACTATGTCCGCATGGGAGTGGTGAAGCAACGGAAAAAATGATTCAACGGGCGATACAGCTAGGTTTTCAGCGGTATTGTATTACGGAGCACGCACCGTTACCACCGGCATTTCGTGACCAGTATGAAGGGACGCCGGCCGGTTATACTGAGGCGTCGTTGCGTGAGAACCAAGTAGCCGATTATTTGGCACTGGCTAACGGACTGAAGACCAAATATGCCGGGCAAATCGAGATCTCAGTGGGTTTTGAAGTTGATTTCTTACCAGAGCATGTTGCTTGGACGCGTGATTTTCTGAATACCTATGGTCCTCGGACGCAGGAAAGTATTTTGTCAGTCCATTTCATGCGGGGGTTACGGCAGCATTTCTGGTGTGTTGACATGTCAACGGATGATTTTGCAGCCGGTTTTGGGCAGTGGCTTAAGACGCCCCAACGTGTTTTTGAACAGTATTATCAGACGGTCTTGGCATCAGTACAAGCAGATCTGGGCCCTTACGCACCACAACGGATCGGCCACATGAGTCTCGTCCGCAAATATCAGGATTACTTTGGCTTGACTGAACCCTTGGATGTCCATAATCTTCAATTAGTAGATCAGACGTTGGCGTTAGTGAAGCAGCAACGGCGGCAGTTAGATTTGAATTTGACTGGTCTCTACAAACCGTATTGTAATGATTTTTATCCCGGTGAACAGATTCTACAACGCGCTCAAAAGCTTGACATTCCGCTGGTTTATGGCTCTGATGCCCATGACATAGCCAGTGTGGGGCGTGGCTATCATCTTATAAAAAAATTAATTGAGGGTTGACAGCCGTCAGTTTAGTGATTACAATGAATTATAAATTAAACGACTAATCAAATTTTAATAAACGGTTGTGATTAGAACAAGTAATTAAGTCTTCCTCATCCAGAGAGCCCGGGTAGCTGAGAACCGGACAGACAGGCTTAACGAACACACATCTATGAACTGCTAAGGTGAACCAGTCTCATTAGCCTTAGCCGAATTGGTTTCGTTATCCAAGTTGACTTGATCAACATGAGGTCTGCCGTGCGAACGGTAGATGAAATAAGGTGGAACCACGCGTAAACGTCCTTTTAGCAAATTGCTAAGGGGGCGTTTTTTAGTTTCACCGATCCATGCGGTAAGTTTGCGTGACGGAATCGCAAGTCGCTCCGGTTAGCATGTAAGCAATTGATTAAGCGCGTTGATAAGTAACGATATGAATTAAACTGATTAGTTTTAAAAATAACGACGTTTTAGGAGGCGTAAATTATGTTGAAACACTTATTACCACTAGGAACCCGGGATGAATTTGGTCGGCGGGCACGTATCAAACAACACTTGATCGCGGTGATCCAAGCCCATTTTAAACAACGCGGGCTCGCGCCAATTGCAACGCCGTTATTAGAAAACGAAGCGGTGTTTGATCCATATCAGATGGGTAACTACCAACTATACCGCTTATTTGGCAACGATGGTCGCACCTTGGTCTTACGGCCGGACATGACCTTACCAGTTGCTCGCTTCATTAGCGCGACGAATGTCCCCTTACCGCAAAAGTTTGGTTATGTCGGCGATATCTTTCGAGTAAGCCGTCAATTATCAGGTTCATATAACCAAATCACACAAGCGGGAGTCGAATTAGTCGGTTACGCATCGCTGAAAGCCGAATTTGAATGTTTAACGATTGCCAACCAGCTTTCAAGTGAGCTGATTGCCGATGCTGTTGAAATCGAATTAGGAGATGCCCAATTTGCACAACGGGTCGTGGCCAGCTTGACTGGTGACGAAGGCGAACAACAAGCCATTTTAACCGCACTGTTCGATAAGCAAGTACCACGCTACACGAAGTTGATTGCCAAGTACCGCGCACAGCCTTTATACGATTTTCTCAAAGCATGGCCGCGTTTGTTCGGGCGTCCAGAATGTATCTTCAAAGAATTAGCGGCAGCACCACTACCTGAAACAGTCCAACCAAGTCTGAAACGGCTTCAAACGGTGGTGGCCTGGATGCAACAAACGATGCCGGAGCAAGTCATCTCGGTGGATTTGAGTAGCCAAGCACCACAAAAATACTATACCGGCCTGACTTTTCGGGGTTATTCACAAGCGGGGGCTGGCTACCTGTTCAGCGGCGGCCGTTACGACAAACTGTTAACGAACTTTCAAGCTGAAGCAGAACCGGCTGTGGGAATGGGGTTAAACGTTGACTTGTTAACGACTTTAGCCACCGACCAACAGACCGCTTATGCTGAACAATTGATTTACTTTGAGCCTGAACAGTGGTCACAAGCGGAGGCATACTTAGCGAAACAACCGCACGCCATTTTGAGTTTGGCGGATGACTTAGCAGGTGCGCGCATCGAAGCACGACGTTTGAATGCCCAACTGATTGATTTAACTGGAGGTATGACCAATGACTGAACCACGTTTAAAGATTGCCTTGACTAAGGGCCGCGTCGAACAACAAGTCCTGCCGTTGCTGGAAGAAGCTGGACTGGATTGTTCGCAAGTCCGCAACAAGCAACGGCGGTTGATTTTTGATTCTGAGACGCAACCATATGAGTTTATTTTAGCGAAAGGGCCGGACGTGACGACCTTCCTCGAACGGGGTGCTGCTGATATCGGCATCGTTGGTAGCGATATTTTGACTGAACACGAGAGTACCCAATATGAACTGTTAGACTTGGGGGTTGGTAAGTGCCAATTTGTGCTAGCATCCACGGCCGACTTTGATCCCGTTGCACCACGACGCAAAATCATCGGCACCAAGTACCCATTGATTACCCAACGGTATTTTGATCGCTTGGGCCAAGATGTTGAAATTATTAAGATTGAAGGCTCGGTTGAATTAGCACCACTGACTGGCTTAGCCGACGCCATCGTAGATATCACCGAGACGGGGACCACGATTCGTGAGAACCATTTACAAATTTATGACTATTTACAACCAGTCTCGACCCGCCTAGTGGTCAACCGGTTAGCCTTAAAACAGCAACAAGCCGCCATCTTTGATTTAGTTGATCGGTTGGCCACAGTTGTTGATACGAATAATCCAAAGGAGTTTGTCTAATGAAAATTATTAATGAAGATTTAGCTAGTTTAAAACGCTTAGTTCAAACGAAGACCCAACAATTGACTGACTTAAAGGTTGAATCAGCGGTTCGCGAAATTATTGCCAATGTGATTAAAAACGGGGATGCCGCCGTCAAGGATTACGAAACCCAATTCGATAAGGTCACCTTGACCGACTTTAAGTTGTCACAAACTGTTATTGATGATGCTTATAACAATCTGGACCCGCAAGTGAAGGACGCCTTGTTGTTAGCTAAACGCAATATCACGAGTTTTCACGAAAAGGAAAAGGCGACTGGCTTTATTGATGCTGAACAGCCTGGCGTTCTACGAGGGCAGAAGTTAATGCCGCTTAATCGGGTTGGCTTATACGTTCCAGGTGGCACGGCAGCCTATCCATCGACTTTACTGATGAGTGCCTTGCCCGCTAAGATTGCCGGCGTTAATGAAGTCATTATGGTGACGCCACCACAAGTCGATGGCATCAATCCAGCCGTTCTTGCTGCAGCCAAAATCGCTGGCGTCGACGCCATCTATCAAGTGGGAGGCGCTCAAGCAATTGCTGCGTTAGCTTATGGGACTGAGTCGATTCCAGCGGTCGACAAGATTATTGGTCCTGGGAACATTTTTGTGGCGACTGCTAAGAAGCAGGTCTTTGGTCAGGTGGCGATCGACATGGTGGCCGGCCCGTCAGAAATTGGTATTTTAGCGGATGATTCAGCTGATCCTCGGCAATTAGCGGCTGACTTATTGAGTCAAGCAGAACATGACCGTCGAGCCCGGCCAATCCTAATTACGGATAGTGCCGACTTAGCGCAGGCCGTCAGTGACAACGTGACGTCACAGTTGAAAGTTTTGCCACGAGAAGCGATCGCTACCGACGCTGTTAACGAAAAAGGCTTCATTGCCGTTGTCGCAAAGGTTGAAGAAATGTTTGACTTGATGAATACGGTGGCACCAGAACACTTGGAAGTGCAATTGAAGAATCCAACTCAGTACTTGAATTTAATCAAAAATGCCGGGTCGGTCTTCTTAGGACGCTACGCCTCTGAACCACTCGGTGACTACGTTGCTGGTCCGAACCACATCTTACCAACGAGTGGCACGGCCCGTTTCTCATCACCACTTGGCGTCTATGATTTCGTTAAGCGAACGTCCTTTATCCAATACACTAAGGACGCTTTGGCTAAGGAAGCTCCGGCGATTACCACGTTGGCACGGGCCGAAGGTCTGGAAGGCCATGCTCGTGCGATTGAGAGTCGTTTTGACACCTATTACGATTAGGGCGTAATTAGTAGTTGATACTGATTGTGATTACAGCCGGTAGTCGTTTTAGCAGATGAGGAGGAAATGAACATGCGACAAGCAACGATTAAACGTGAAACGAAAGAAACCCAGATTGAAATCAGTTTGAATTTAGACGAACAGAGCGGTATCGAAATCGATACCGGGATAGGCTTTTTGAACCACATGTTGAACTTATTTGCGAAGCACGGGCGCTTCGGGTTGGTCGTGAAGTGTCACGGCGACCTCGACGTTGACCCGCACCACACTACTGAAGATACGGGAATCGTGCTTGGCGAATGCTTTAAGCAGGCGTTGGGTGATAAGCAGGGAATTGAACGGTACGGGACGGAATTTGTGCCAATGGATGAGACTTTAGGTCAGGTCAGTGTCGACCTAAGTGGACGGTCATACTTAGTTTTTGATGCCGAGCTCACGAATCCGCGGCTCGGTGGCTTAGATACGGAGACAGTCGAAGATTTCTTCCAAGCCGTGGCCTTTGCTGCTGAAATGAATTTGCACGCACGCATCCTGTACGGCCGTAACACTCACCACAAAGTTGAAAGTTTGTTCAAAGCGTTTGGGCGGGCAATGCGCGCAGCTGTCACGATTAATCCAGATATTCAGGGGGTCAACTCTACGAAAGGCGTGATTTAAATGTTTGCAATCGTCGATTATGATACGGGTAATACCCGTAATTTGAAGAAAGCTTTTGACTACCTGCAAGTGTCAACCATCTTAACGGCTGACCCGCAACAATTAGCGGCCGCTGACGCAGTTATTTTACCCGGTGTGGGAGCTTTCGCAGCTGCAATGGCCGCTTTAAAAGAGCGCCAGTTAGTCGGCGTGTTACAAGCATTGGCGCGGAGTGGCAAACCCGTTCTCGGTATTTGCTTAGGCATGCAGCTCTTGTTTGAAAGTAGTTCCGAGTACGGCGAGCATGCTGGGCTAGGCTTGTTAAGCGGCCGGGTTAGCGCTTTGCCAACGGACTTGAATGTCAAAGTCCCACAGATGGGGTGGAATCAGAACGAGCTTCGGCGTCCTGATAGTCCCTTTGCCAGTATTGACGCGGCCTATACTTACTTCGTTCATTCGTACTATGCGGTATGTCCGGCAACTGAAATCGTGGCGACAGTTCAACACGGCGTCCAGGTTCCAAGTATTGTTCAGCATCAAAATGTGATTGGGATGCAGTTTCACCCGGAGAAGAGTGGTCGAGTCGGATTACAACAACTAGCAGCTTTTAAGGAAATGGTGAGTGCAAATGATTTTTCCAGCAATTGATTTACGAGCCGGTCAGAGTGTCCGGCTCTACCAAGGTGATTTTAAACAGGCGACATTGATTAATCCTGATCCTGTCGTTCAAGCCCAACAAATTAACGCAGCGGGCTTGCAGCAATTACACATGGTCGATTTGGACGGTGCCAAGTCAGGGCGCCCAGAAAACTTCGCGACAATCACGGCGATCCGGCAAGCATTTACCGGGACGATCGAGCTCGGTGGAGGTATTCGAACCTACGAGCTGGCGACTCGTTATCTCGAATTAGGAATCGATCGCTTAATCTTGGGGTCAGTTGCGTTGACTGATCCACGACTGGTCAAACGACTGTTAAGTGAGTTTGGTGGTGAGCGAATTGTGATTGGGTTAGACGGAACCAATAGTTATGTGGCAATTAAAGGCTGGTTGGAGCAGTCACAGACCAAGATGAGTACATTAATGAAGACAATGACTACGAGTGGTGCCAAGCACTTTATCGTGACCGATGTCGCCCGTGATGGCACGATGCAAGGCCCTAACCTTGCGTTATACCAAGAACTACAAGCACAGGTGCCCACGGCCAACCTGATTGCCAGCGGTGGCGTTCGGAATTTGACCGATGTTCAAGTGTTACAAGCCAGTGGGTTCAAGGATGTTATTATTGGCAAGGCGTTAGCTGAAGGCGGTGTGACACTGGCCGAATTAGCGGGGGTGACTGAATGTTAGCAAAGCGGATTATTCCGTGCTTGGATGTGGCGGATGGTCGGGTCAAGAAGGGCGTTAATTTCGTCAACTTGACGGATGTCGGAGATCCGGTGGCGATTGCAGCTGCCTATCAGCAACAGGGCGCGGATGAACTTGTCTTTTTAGATATTGCAGCCACCAATGAGCACCGCGAGACGATGGCCGCCATGGTCGAACAAGTCTCAGCTCAGGTCTTCATGCCACTGACGATTGGTGGCGGAATTACAAGCGTTGCTGATATGCAACGAATCTTACGTGCGGGTGCTGATAAGACGGCTATTAATTCGGCTGCAGTTGCCAACCCTGAACTGATTCGTGCCGGTGCTGAAAAATTTGGTAACCAGTGCATTGTTGTTGCGATTGACGCGGCGTGGGATGCGGCAGCTGGTCAATATCGTGTCTATACACATGGGGGTCAGCAAGCGACCGACCTCGATGCAGTGGCGTGGGCCAAGCAAGCGGTCGCCTTAGGGGCTGGCGAGTTATTGGTCACTAGCATGGATCGCGATGGCACTAAGGCGGGGTTTGATACCAAGTTATATCAGGCCCTGGGAGCAACGGTCAATGTGCCAATCATTGCCAGCGGCGGTGCGGGTAACTTACAAGACTTTGTGGATGTTTTTAGCACAACCCCGGTTGATGGTGCATTGGCGGCTTCCGTCTTTCACTTTGGCGAGTTAACGATTGCAGATGTCAAAGCGACATTAAGAAAACAAGGAGTGGTCGTAAGATGAAACCAGACTTTGAAAAGGGTGACGGCTTACTGACAACGGTCGTCACCGACGCGGATACGAAGGATGTCTTAATGGTCGCGTGGATGAACGCGGAAAGCTATCAACGGACATTGGCGTCGGGCCAGACGTGGTTTTGGTCACGGTCTCGGCAAGAACTTTGGCACAAAGGCGCTACGAGCGGCAATTTACAAGATGTCGTTAGTATGACGTTGGATTGCGATCAAGATACACTATTGGTCGCAGTTCATCCGCATGGTCCCGCTTGTCATACGGGACATACGAGTTGTTTCTTTAACCCGGTTGAACTAGAGCCGGGCGCCTAAGGATTGATGACGATAGCCGAATGAGTTGGGAGTTAGATGGCTGATTGGTTGGAAAATGCGGTCCCAACGGTCGATAAGCAGGATTGTTTTTAACCCGTATTAAATTGATGAATATATTATAGAAGAAAGTGGTGTCGAATATGCAAAATATGGAAGAATTATACGAACTGATCAAACAACGGAAGGCAACGCCTAAGAAGGGCTCCTACACAGATTATTTATTTACTAAGGGACTGGATAAGATTTTAAAAAAAGTTGGTGAGGAATCAACCGAAGTTATTGTGGCGGCCAAAAATCCCGGTGACGACGAATTAACCTATGAGACAGCCGACTTGTTGTATCACGTTTTAGTGTTATTGGTCGAACGTGGTGTTAGTTTTGACCAGATTAAGCAAGAATTGGCTAAACGTGAAGGTAAGATGAGTGACTATAAGGATCGGCCCGAAATTAAGAACCTATAGGAGGTAGCCGAATGAAAGCTAGTATTGAACAGTTAGAACCCTATGTGCCTGAAAAGCCGTTGGCGACCCTCCAAGCTGAGTTAGGATTGACAGAATTAGTCCGGTTATCAGCTAACGAGAACCCGTATGGCACCTCGCCAAAAGTGGCGATCGCTGTGAAGAATTGGGACTTCACCCAGAGTAATCGTTATCCCGATGCCAACGCACAGGAGTTACGACAAGCAGTGGCCCAGCAACAGGGAATCGACCCGAATAGCATCGTTTTTAGTGTAGGTCTTGATGAGATGATCGTGATGTTATCACGGACGTTCTTAGCCACCAACGACCAGGTGCTAGTGTCCGCACCGACGTTTTCAGAATATGGACTACATGCTGAGATCGAGGGGGGGCAATTAATCAGTGTGCCAACGTTGCCTAATGACCATGTGAACTTCGAAGGCTTAATGAAGGCCATTACGCCCCGCGTGAAGATGGTTTGGCTGTGCAATCCGAACAATCCGACGGGCACCGTGGAATCATTAGCGGCAATTGAAGCGTTCGTTCAGCAAGTACCCCCGGAGACGATGGTCCTGATTGATGAAGCCTACATTGATTTTACACCGGGCGCGGCTCAAGTAACGGCCATGCAGTTACCAGCCAAGTACCCGAATGTAGTGGTCATGCGGACATTCTCCAAAGCATATGGGTTAGCTAACTTTCGAATCGGGTACGCCGTTTTTAATACCAAATATGCCGCAACGATGCAAACTATTCGGCTTCCATACAATGTGAATTCCTTGGCTCAAGTGGCAGCCCTGGCGGCAATCGATGATCCTAATTTTGTGAAACAAACGGTCCAAAAAAATGCGACGGAACGTGCTAAGTGGATGGCATTCTTTGATGATCAGGGTGTCACTTACGATCAATCTGGCGCGAACTTCATTTTCTTTAAGTATCCGAGTGCCACGCAACTGGCTGACTATTTAGTGCACCATGGGTATCTGATTCGCACTGGCTTACGGCCAGGGTGGTTACGACTAACGGTCGGAACGGCTAACGATAATCAGCAACTCCAACAATTAATTCGTGAGTTTAAGGCCTAGAATTGGCGCAAAGAAACCTGAGTAATCGGTTTCTTTTTTTGTTGCCCTAACTGCTGAATAAATTCGAGGCAGCTGGTCCGCAAGGATAGTTGTCAATAACACCTGCTAAACCATTAACTCAAGTGTTGACTTCGACGCCACTCTAAGCAGTAAAATTAGGGTGATAAAATACAGGAGGGACAACAATGTCAGAATTAGATAAATTAGCAGCTGGGGAATGGTATCAATTTAAAGATGCTGAGGTGGCCGCTCAAAAAGCGCGGGCTGCCAAGTTATGTCAAGAGTTCAATCAGATCGATGCAACAAATCCAGATGCGCAAACTGCCAAGATTCAAGAGATTCTTGGTAGTTACGGTCGCAATCTTTCCGTTCAAGCAGACTTTAATTGTGATAATGGTCGTAATATTCATGTTGGTGATAATTTTCTTAGTAATGGCAAATTACAAGTTTAATCCGAACAAGCCCGGAATCTTTCAATGGCAGTCTGTT